>JABMPI010000198.1 GCA_013203755.1 Bacteroidota bacterium | reverse complement strand
AGGTACACCCTGCCACACATTTTGCGCAACCAATGCACAAATCCTCATCAATGTGGTATTCAAAATAGGGTTCTTCGATAAATCTTCGCTCGATTGCGGCGGTTGGGCAAAGTTGATTTTCTGCAGCGGTACTTCTATTATTTGCGTCAGGTTTTAAATAACTGCCGCACAAATCGCAGTAGCCACATAAATCGTATGCATGCAAACATTTTACTGCCGAAGGAGTCATCACGCAATCGGTGGCACAGCGTCCGCACTGGTTACATTTAAACGGATCTATTTGCCAAACATAATCGTCGGTGGTGACCTTTTTTAATGCAGCAACGCTTATCGTTCCCAACGACAATAGCAGCGACATTCGAACGCCACTTTGTATAAATTTTCTCCGGGATTGTGCTTTACTATCTTTTTCCATCTTTATTATCTAATCGTCTTTCTTTGTGTGGCTCATGCCTGGTCGGTTTTTCAATCGACAAATATGGATGCGCCTTTTATTCGCTTTGCTTATTTCCCCGGTTTGAAACCCGGGGCTACCAACATTTCACTCCTACGGAGTTTTTCCAGAAACCGTCTCATCTTTTATTTCACCTCTCTCCTGTTTTACCGCAGGCGTTTCACAATTTGCAATCTTGCCACAATTTTGGCAAGTGGGAGAAACCGAGCAACTGGCGCTTACTTTATTGTTGACTAAAAGGTATCCGGCAGAGGTTGTTATTCCTCCGAGGATTAAAAGTCGTCCGCTGGTTTTAAAAAATTCTTTTCGGTTCATCGTTTTAATTTTCTCTTCGTTGTGCGGTGCATGGTTTGCAGTATTTTCAATCAATATTTGTAGATGCACCTTTTATTCGCTTTGCTCATTTTTTCCCCGGTTAAAACCGGGGGTTATTCAAATTAAACTCCTTTGGAGTTTTCGTTCTTAAACTTTTCATTCCTTCCTGGGAATCTCTTAGAATTTAAAAGTTCAAGGCGTAAGCAAATTTGAATACCGGAGCTAACTTTCGTTAGTGAGGATTTCAAATTTGTGAAACAACCCTGAAATTTGAATTCATAGAAGTTTCCTACTTATTTCAATTCGAATACTCGTAATATCTTTCTATCAAAATCGAGGGCGTAAATATTGCCCGACGCGTCTACTGCAACATCGGGCGCTTCTCCGTCAACTTCATTTTTAAATTTATTGGGTGCTGCTACAACACCCGAAAACTCGCCAGATGGTTTGTGAATTTTAATTCGAACCATTCCTTTTTCGCTGGTTACATAACTTCCATCTGGTAGAAATGTGTAATGAGCAGGATTGCAACATCCGCTAAAACCGTCGATTTTCATGCTTGTTTTTTTCCAATAAGTACGTATATTTCCTTCAAAAGTATAATTCTCGAACGAATGTATCCCCGGATTTACCACCCATAATTCACCCTCTTCGTTTATATCAATATCAAAATAAGGACTTGGAACGATAAAACCGTGCAATACTTCTTCGCTGGTTTTTCCTTCAAACTCATTCAACCTCTCCCCGTCTTCTGAAAAACGCATAATTCTCCGTGTTCCAGCATCGGCAACAAAAACATTTCCGTTATAAACCGAAATTGCAGTTATATATGAATTATTATCTGGAAGCGTCCATTCTTTTAACAAATCCCCAACTTCATTAAAAACCTGAATTTGCTTTTCAAAACCTATATATATTTTATCTGCCGAACTTTCAACTGTGTGCGGTTTATCCGACAATTCAATTTCACTTAAAAGTTTTCCTGCAGTATCAATTACTTTCAATTTTTTGTCGCCCACCAAATAAATTTTTTCATTTGCAATTGTAATTCCTGCAGGTTCTTCAAAGCCTATTTTGAAATTTTTAGTCTCTTTGTAATGAATTAAATCCTCATCCACTTTTCTAAATTCCTTAATGTCGTATAAATAAGGATTTGCTTCCATTTTATCGGGGCGCTTCGACATAAAATCGCCAACCATTACACCTACAATTACAACTGCAAGTACGATTAGAAATATGATGATTCCTTTGTTTTTCATCTCACTATTATAGTTAATTTTAAAGGAGTTCGATATAACTCGCAAAACTAATTCTGCATTTCACAACAATAATCCTTTTGCTCGTTTCATTTTATGAATATTTGTTTTTTCATATTCTATCAATCCCCCTTTTATTCCCCCTTCGCCAAGGGGGATTCGTTCTAATCCACTTCTTTGTATACTTCTATTTTTTAGCTTTGTTCAACTTTCTAAACATTTAAATCGATACAAATCATGGTTTTCGAGTCGCGTAATATCAGGTATCCATCGGCAAGGGCAAATGGTGCCCACGCATCGTGTCCATTCTCAAATAATTTAACTTGTTCTAACTGAATGTATTTTTCAGTACTTGGCCGTAAAATAGTTAAAGTGCCGTCATCGTTCAGAATAAAAAATTTATTGTCGGCAATAAAATAGGGACCCAAACCAAAACGAGCCTCTTTATTACTGGCCCATACCACTTTTTTTGTGTCGGAAGGATGAACACACACAAATTGGTTTCGCATACTTCCTCCATCTTTGGGCAGAATTCCGAAAAGGAAACCGTTCCAATAAACCGCGGTTTGCTGTTCGCAAGCCAAACCTTCTTTAGGTTTATATTCGTCTAAAACTTCGACACTAAATTTTCCTCCGTTTTCTGAAAGCTGCAACATCATACTTCCGGCTCCGTAGCCAGCAGTCATAAATATTTTACCATCGGGCATGCAAACCGGAGATGGCGCAACAACCGAGTGATTCCAATCTGAGGTTTCCCAAAGAATTGAGCCGGCATCACTTCCATCGGCCGCAACACCAACCAATCCGCCAATGGCACTGTAAACATACATTTTTCGACCGCCAAAAGTAAAAGGCATAATTGAAGAATGCGACATATTCCAGCCGTTTGGATTAGGTGTTTCCCAGAGTTTTTCTCCGGTTTCGCAATCCACTGCTATTATTAAAGCGCTTCCTCCTGTGGCTAAAATTGCTACATTATTATCCACCAACGGACATTGCCCGGTGTACCAAAAAGGAATTTCGTTTTGATAGTCTTTTACAATATCAACTCCCCAGCGGAAATTTCCATTTTTGCGGTCGAGACACATTACGTGACATTTGGGACCGATTGTAACAATGTAATCCTCTGTAATTGCAGGGATAGTTCGAGACATTCCATGGTTACGTTTTACGGCAACATCGTATCCCCGGCTCCACTGTTCGACACCATCTACCAACGAAAAACAACGCAATTTGTCAGCTCGTTCCTCTTCATTATAATCTAAAACATAAGCCAGGCCTTTGTAAATTGCGGCTCCTGAATGTCCTTCTCCCAGCTCCATCGACCACAAAATTTTTGGCCCATCAATACCAAATTTTTCAATTAGTTTAACGGGGGATTTCGAAATATTATCAAAATCTTGTCCACGAAACCTAGTCCAGGTCTCAGTTAATTCCTTATAATCCGACGAAAAATCCTCGAAATGTTCCCCAATATTTACCTCCTGCATTGGAACTCCTTTACCACGATTGTCAGCACCGTCCAGGTTTACGGTAAAATCTCTTGTTGGGTCGGTATTGAGCCACCAGAACATAGTTATAAATCCAATCAGACCGATTAGGATTAGTGAGATATTTATGGTTCGTTTTGTATTCATATTAATACTTGTTGTCATTTCGATTGAGGAACAAAAGAGAAATCTTTAACTTCTATGAACAGATTTCTCCTCCTTCGTTGTCGAAATGACATCTAATCGTCTTTTATATTATAAATCATTAAAACATCGCCGTGGCGAACAAATAATCTTCCACTATAAATGGCTGGATGAGCCCAGTGTGGTCCTGCACCTTCATTAATTTTAAAAGTACTTATTATTTTCATACTATCAGTCAAAGGTTCGACCAGTGCCATATTTCCTCTTTTCTCTTCATATAAATAAAGCCTGCCATCAGCAGAAACTATTGAGCCTTTATTTTCCCAGGCAGATTCCCAATTCGTTTCTCCGGTTTCCCAGTTTACACTTGTCCATTTTCCTCGTGAGTTACTATCCCAGGTAGACCCATAAATATTGCCGTTAACCGAAACCACCCCGCCATGGTGCGTATCAATTGTATTGTTTTGCCATTTAAGTTGAACTGATTTTCCATCATCTGCCAGAGTAAGCATTATTCCAGGATGTTCGTATCCACTAGCCACAAAAATTTCGCCGTTGTAATACAGTGGTACATTTGTTTGTGCTCCCACTCCTAATTTGTGTAGGTGATATTGTTTCAAATCATAATCCCAAAGAATTTCACCATTTCCCGCATTTATCGCAATAAGGTTTTCTGAAGTTTGAGCAAGAATTATATTTTTACCTCCGTGGTTTATTACAACTGGCGAAGCATAGGATTTTGCACCTCCCAAGCTTTTTGTTTTCCATACCAGCGATCCATTGTTTTTATTGAGTGCGACCATCGTATTTTTTTCGCCCCCTGTTGTATAAAGAACAATATTATCAACAATCAACGGACATTCTGTATCGCCATGTTTAAATATTTCACCATCAAATTTCTCAATAACATTTAAATTCCAAATCATTTCACCTGTTTTGGCATTAACGCAGTTCAACTGACCTGTTCCACTGACAACATACAATTTCCCATTCTCAAATGTTGGTGTACTCCTACTGTCGATGAACGTGCGAATCCATGAATGCCCATAAGGAATATCCCAAAGCAACTCACCCTCCAAATTGTAGGCTGAAAGAACGTCAATGGTATCTTCTTTTATTCCAGTAATAAAAATAGTTTTATCCACAAAAATGGGTTGAGAAAAACCTGTTCCAACACTTTCAATTTTCAAAATCATTTCCGGTCCATTTTCCGGCCATTGTTTTAAAAGACTGGTTTCGTTGTATTGCCCGGTGCGGTTAACACCACGAAATTCAACAATTTGTTGTGCCAACAGGTTGGTTGAAATTATTAGGAATAATATTATAATACTATGTTTCATTTTGTTTCGTGTAACGTTTTGCAGAGACGCTCGAATCGAGTGCCTTTGCCATGTCAACCAATATCTATTTTTCTGCAATATCGTAAACCATCAACACACTGCCATGTCTAATCAGCAATTTTCCATCAGCAATAAACGGATGCGCCCAATGTGGCCCGGCACCTTTTTTTATTTTGAATTGACTGATTACCTCAAATCCTTCGGGATCTGGTTTTACAAGTCCAATATTTCCTTTTTCGTTGTAACAATACAAAAATCCGTCGGCCATTACCATTGCTCCTTTTGTATCCCAATCATTCACATAAATAATTTCACCCGAATCCCATTTCATACAAACCCATTTGCCACGCTTGTTGTCTCGCCAATTTGAGCCATATAAATATCCATTGTGATAAATAACGCCGTGGTGGTGATTATCGAAAGTTTGATCTGTAAATTTCTCCGTAACACCCATTCCCAAAGAATCCATTTCTAACATAACTGCGTGGTAATTATACCCCATAGTTAAGAAAATATTATTGTCTTTATACACGGGAGTATTTGTCCAAATCAACCCATTTTGCGGCCATTTTTCAGAATTGTGATATTGATAACTCCAGGTTATTTCTCCGGTTGCCGGTTGCAGTGCCATTAAATGCGTACCAATAACAGCCAGAATAAAACGATGACCGTTAAATTCGTACATTGTTGCCGATGCATACGCTCGTGGCCCACCCAAAGATTTAGTTTGCCACACAAGTTCTCCAGTCATTTTATCTAATGCTACAATACTGGTTTTTTCTCCTCCCGGCGAACAAATCACTTTGTCGTCAACAATTAGGGGAGTCTCAGAATTTCCCCAAAGATGATATTCAGTTTCAAAGTCTTTATCTACATCAACTGCCCAAATTTCGTTTCCTGTTTTACGATTAATACAAGCCAATCTTCCCGTTCCACTTTGAACATAAATGCGCTCTCCGTCAACAGTTGGGGTACTTCGGGTATCGGGGAACGATTTGTTCCACGAACGACCGTAGGATACTTGCCACTTTATATTTCCCTCGAGATTAATTGCTGACAAATAATCCAGTGTATCAATCATTCCTGTTGTATAAATCATTCCATCAACAAAAATTGGCGATGAAAATCCTTTTCCAATTTTTTCTACTTCAAGAATTAATTCAGGACCAGATTCGGGCCAGGATTGTAGCAATGTTGTATCGGCAAAATGCCCGTCACGATTTGGTCCACGCCATTGTGTAACCTGTGCATTTACAGAAAAAATAAAAACAGTAAAAATAAATCCCAATACGAATTTCTTCATTTTAAAAATTTTAGTTGGTAATAAGGTTTTAAAATACTCAAACCAAACAGCTTTTCGGTTTTTATACTTGTTCTTTTTATCCACATCTTCATCAAAAAACTTTGTAGTAACCTGTTACAACGCAATTTTTTGCTTTGTTGTGAATAAAAATAACTGCGCCTAATTTCCCGAAAAACTATCTGGATTGAGT
>JABMPI010000197.1 GCA_013203755.1 Bacteroidota bacterium | reverse complement strand
TTCAATAGCATTATTGTACTTTTTATAGTTGGTGTAAATTTCTCCAATTTGCATGTAAGCACCGTAGTATTCTTTCTTATAACTTGCTGCCAGGTGAAATTCCTTAAGAGCTTCATTGGGTTTGTTTAAAGATTTTAATGCAAGTCCTTTTTGGTAGTGAGCTTCCGGGAAAGACTCCTTTATAAGAAACATTTCGTCACAAACTGTAGCCGCTTTATTATACTCTTTTTTGACATTTAGAGCGCTAGCTTTAAGAAATAATGCTCCAATTTGTCTTGGATTATACAGAAGCGAACTGTCTGCATAAATAATGGTTGAGTCCGGTTTTCTTTCATTGAGGAGTGCTCGTGAATAGCCTTCCAGTACTTCTTCGTTTGTAGGATAAAGTTCTAAAAATGCTTTAAAATGTTGTTTTGCCTCTTTGGTTTTACTTGTTTTTAATGCTTCAAAACCTTTAAAATCTTCGTGTGAAATTCGTTTTACCACCGCAGCAATGGGAAAACCATCTACATCTTCGGTATGAATTGTGCCCTTAGGTGGCCACAAATTGTTTTTCAACTGAGATGGGGTGATATAGGCACAATAGAATATTGCATAGTCCCAATCTTTTTGGTGTTTTTCGTAGTATCTGCTGTATTCAACATCAATTCTATTTTTCTCAGGCTTTAAATAGTAACCTGCGTTATGAGCGTCATTTGAAATAACTTTTACCTGACTTGTATCTTTTCTTTGTGAAGGACTAAGCTCATTTTCTAATAACCACTTTGATGCATGACGTAAACTGTGTTGAAAATAGTCGGTTTCAAACTTGTCAAAATTATTTTTTACACCACCTGCAATTTCATTGAAATAGATATAGCTATATGGATAGTTCTTAACGATGTGAATCAATGGGTGAGTGGCACCTAAAAGGATTAATAAAAGTGGTACATATTTTAGTGCCTTCTGTTTAGACTTATTCATCAGTGATTGAAGTGAAACAAATCCATTTACTGAAAGAAGAATTACAATAGGATATATAAAAAGAAGATGTCTGATACCTCCATATATATTCGAATTCTTAAAACTCATCCAAGCGATTACAAAAGTTGCTGCAAAAATGTAATAGAAGAATACGCTTAAATTTTCTGTTTTCCATCTGAAAGGAATTAAAACAAATGATAGAAGAATCCCAATAAAAATAAATGATGGATAAGTCTTTAAGATGTAGGTTGTCACATAATTGGAAGGCAAGTTTGTTGATAATATTGTTTCTCCATTAAATAATTGATTTAATGCAATGGGATGGGTTTCTGTGGCATTCAAAACTTCTATAAAACCTTTAACAGGATTTTCAAAGAGATAGGGCCAGAATAATATTCCTAATCCATAACTAGCGATTGAAATAATTGGAATATAAATGATTATTTTCTTTAGAATTTGAAGTTTATCTTTTTTAAATAGTGACAAATATGGCTTTGTAAAAAGGTATTTAAATCCACAAAACAGACCTAAAAAACCGATAGATAAAATTCCAGCAATTCGTATGCTGATTGAAAATGCAATGCCGGATATCAGAATTATAATTGTTGATGTTTTTACTTTTGGTAGTTCCTGAATAAATCTCAACGCCCCCAAAGTGCTTAATAAAAAGCCAAATGCAAATGGAATATCTTTATTATTATTTAGTGCATGCCCTAGGAATCGGGGCGAAATATATAATAAAACAATGGCTAAAATAGCTGCTTTATAGCCCCAATATCGTTTTGCCAAAAGCCCGGTAATTAGTAAAATTAACCACCCAAATATAGCGTTAAAAAAGTGTCTCATTTCCATTACTTTTTCAACTTTAAACACTTTTTCAAAAACGAACATTAAATTATCGAAGGATTGTCCATTAAATTGCATTGGATCTCTTCCGGTGTTCTCTAATGCAGACTTATCCTCTCCTTTGCTTGCATAGTAATTATAAACTTTCTCTGCTTGAATTGAGTGTCTGTTTTCATCTGCAGAAATGCCAACATCTTGACTCATTATTAGCATTGATGCGAGCTGAATAAAAATTAAAGTTACAAATATGAACTTTTCAGGACTTTTTACATTTAAGAGGGACATCTTCATTTTTGTTTAAAATGATAGTTAAAGTAAATCAAAAATAGAATATTTTTTCAGAACTTCTATATACTCCTATTTGAAGTATTTTAAATAAATTGTCATATGTTAATAAAAATATCGATGTTTTTCAATTAACTTTATAGCTATAAAAAATCACACAGTAATCTTTAAATCAAAAAAATTATGGCACACCAATTACCAAAGTTACCTTATGCAAAAGATGCATTAGAACCTTACATCAGTGAAAAAACATTAGAATTTCATTACGGGAAACACCACCAGGCGTACGTAAATAATGTAAACAGTTTGGTTATTGGAACCGAGTTTGAGAATGCCTCGTTGGAAGAGATTATCGTAAAAGCTGACGGTGGTATTTTTAATAATGCAGCACAAGTTTGGAATCATACTTTTTATTTTAATCAGTTTTGTGCCAATGGTTGCGATGAACCAAAAGATAAGTTAAAAGCTGCCATTGAAGGGAAGTTTGGATCAGTAGAGGCCTTTAAAGAACAATTCTCAAAAGCAGCAGCAACTTTGTTTGGCTCCGGTTGGGCATGGTTGGTAGTTGCCGAAGATGGAGGATTAGACATAGTTCAAACCAGCAACGCAGGTAATCCATTAAAAATTAATAAAAAACCAATTTTAACATGCGACGTTTGGGAACATGCATATTACATTGATAAGAAAAATGCACGCCCAAAATACATCGAAGATTTCTGGAAAATTCTGGATTGGAAAGTAATCTCTGAACGATACACTGGCTAGTTTTAAAAATTTAAATTTAAAGAATGAGTTTAGAAAAAGTATTAGAGACCATGCGTTCTGAAGGAAAACCAATGAAGGCAGGTGAAATTTCGGATGCCTCAGGGCTGGATAAAAAGGAAGTAGATAAGGCGATGAAAATTCTTAAAAAGGAAGAGAAAATTGTTTCGCCCAAATTTTGTTACTGGGAACCTAAATAACAGTTTTTAATTTGATTGAGATGAGGCTCAGAATTTGCTTGATACAGATAGCGAATTCTGAGTTTTTTATTTTAAACAGCAATTTTAGTTCCTATTCAGAAAGCATGCTGCTTAAGGCAATAATTTTTTCTTGTAATTCTATATTACTAGCAAACAAAACCCCTTTATGATTCATGAAAGTTGATTCCGCTCTATTTAAATTTATGGGGGCACCATAAAAATCAGAGGCGAACCCTCCCGCTTCTGAAACGATACAATTGGTTGCTGCGAAATCCCACAAAGAACCACCGCCTATCTGAGGTTTTGGCAATTTAAAATAACACGAAGGTGCTTCTTCTACTACCCAACAGGCATTTAATACAGCACCCGCTTGCTTTTGTATTTTAAGTGTTGTTATTCCAAAAGTGTTTGCAATCAATTTGATTTCATCCATAAATCTGTCGTATAATTTATGAGTCACAAAAGTTCGGTCGATGTGAAGTGTGAAGGTAGATTTTCCGGACAAATATAATTCAGGTTTCCATGGCATCTCATTTTTAAATGCTCCTTGTCCTTTTATGGCGTGGTAAAGTAGGTTGGTAGTCGGGTCGTAAACTACACCAATCTGTGGTTCTCCGGTTTTGGAAACCAAACCAATAGAAACGGAATATCCAGGAGTTTTCTCTGTAAAAGCCAGAGTTCCGTCCATGGGATCGATGCACCAGAAATAATCCTTTTCAAAGCGGCTTTTGTCGTCCACACTCTCTTCGGTTAAAAGTGCAAGGTCATAATGTTTGATACTTTCTTCAAGTATACTCAATATTATTCCCTGAGCTTTAAAATCAACTTCAGTAACCACTTGCGATGCTAAACTGTCGGCACCGTTTTTATTTTGAACGGAGTGGTTTTTTGATGTATTTTCGCGGATGAAACTTCCGGCCTTTTGGGCGGCTTCTATTGCCGTGTTGCAAAGGTTGTTTAGATCGTTCTTTGTTAGTTGCATAATTGAATGATATAGAAAAAAGAAATCACAGGTCTTAAGATAATTATAACACAAAGTTACACGAAGGAATCACAAAGTCACACAAAGATAAAAGTCTATTTATTTTCAAGCTGTAATTTCCCAATTACTTCTCTAGATGTTTTTTCGCTATACGTATTTATTTTCCAATGTCCCGGATGCCAACCTTTCATAAAGCGGTGAAAGTCTGCCCAGGCAAAAGGGTATAAATTTCTCCAATCTTGTTCCAGTGCATCAATATCAACAAGGCTGTGTTTTGCAATCAGTGCCTTTTTCAATTCCCGAAAATAGAAGTTTAAGATTTTAGTTTCGTGGCGTTCACAATCGTTTTCCCCCAAACAACTTCCAACAAAATAGGCAACATCTTTCATCCCGCAACCACCACCTACATATTGAAAGTCGACGGCGGCTACATTTTTCCCATCTTGCGAAAAGCAAAAGTTGGCTAGCTTCGCATCGCCATGTACCAGAGTTTGAAAAGGGCTGTTTGCAAGTTTTCTGTCGATGTCGGAAGCAGCAGCTTTTAATTGTTTATCATTCAGAACTTGTAGCTCATCCGGTCGGGTATCCAGATGCCAGTATGTTCCGGTTTTCCATAAACCTTTGGGTTGTTTACCCAAATAAGTAGCATGAAAGTTGGCCAGCCATTTTAAACAGGCTTCCAGCTCGTTCCACGTAACTGAATTTCGACGTTCGCTGAAACCGCTGGCATCTAAATCTTCCAAAACCATTAAGACTTCACCTTCTATAGTATCCAAAGCCAAACAATCGGGAATCTTGCAATTGGAATCGCAATGGGAACTCAGGTTTTTATACCACTCGGTTTCTACCTGGTACGATTTTAATTTCCGCTGGTGAGAAATGTCGGTATTCCAGCCACGTGGATGATTTCTTTGTTCGAGCTGAACATGTTTCACCACCACACTTTCTGTTTTTGCACCAATTAACCCAACGCGTACAATTTCGCCATAGCCGCTCCATAAGTTTTGGATTACTTCTATTTCAAAAAGATCCGTTGCATTTGTAGCTTTTAGTATAATATTTTTAAAGTGTTTATTCATTTATTCTTGTAAATATCCCGTGCAAAAATAGGAAAATAGTGGTGGAGTAGCAGTCGAAACAAACTTAGGTAAGTAACTATTAATAGAATCAACTTATAAAAGGTTGACATTCTTTTTGTTGTTGAAGCAACAAGTTCGTTCTCTCTTTTTTTATCCTTAACTTTAGCTGTAATAAAACCATAACAGTGAACCAGGATGAAATTGAACCTGCTTGTTTTAATTTTTGGAATTGTTCTTTTTAGTGGTTGCAACACGGCAACAAAAAATGAAGCTTCTGAAAAAGATAAAGTATCAGTCGACAGTATTCAAATAATTACAAAATCATTCCCAAACAGTCCTAAAGTAATTGAATATGAAATACCTGTGCTGAGAGGCACAATTAAGAAACATGGAATTCAAAAACGTTATTATCTACTTGGAAGTCTTTACTCCAGAATTCCCTATGTTAATGGAAAAAGAGAAGGCACAGCATTTACCTATTATCCCGCTGCTAAAGGTGTTAAACCTGTTGTTTGGAAAGAACAACCTTACATAAATAATGTACTCCATGGAATTTGCAAACGTTATCATAAAAACGGAATGCTTCAGTCAGAGTACGAATATAAAAATGGTAATCCGGGAATTGGAATGAAAGAATTTTCACAATCGGGTAAACCTAAAAAACAGCCGTACTTAATTCTTACAAAATATAAAGTTGCTACAGGTTATTATATTACGGCACAATTATCAAATAATTTTGAAAAGGTAGCCTTTTTTATGGGCAAACTTGATAAAGGGAAATATCTGCCCAAAGGATTAAAAGAATTACAGGTAAAAAGAGGATTGGGTGAGATTGTGGTTAAGAGTTCAACTACAAGCATAACTATAACCGCTGTTTATGCCACACGTTACGGGAATAAATGTCTCATTTCGAAAACAATAAATCTTTAAATTTTTCCTTCTACAATGCCTATTTTGCAACGACATTTAATGAGTTAGAAATTAAAAATAATGAATCCCCCGTTGCAAATAAGTCAGGTAGGACAAGATTTCTTATTTCGTTTAGAATAGATTTTCACACTTCTGGATAAATCCAGAACTCTCGTGGAATACTCCATCGTTTTGCAGTACAAGGAAATAATCTTTGTGGAATAGTTTATAACTATCATGTCCTTGTCCATAATCATTAAGGACGAGGTCAGAACGATTATGGAACGCTTAATCATAGATATTCCCTATGGAACAATGTCGCTGATGTGAGGAATATCTATGACTCCAAAGGGAAGCATCTTTTAACAACAGGTCTGAAAGCTTCAGCAACATTGCTTTGACCTTCCTAAAATAGCGGGTTAAACAAGACCTTATCCATGTTGCAAGCGAAGATCAGGGTGATACACAACCAGCAATAATTATTAAGTTTGCTCACAAAAACATAGAATGAACATTACAGGGAACTGGATATATAAAGAAGATTTTGAATTCGGAAAATCGGAAGGAAAAGTAGAAATTACTCAAACAGGAAATGAAGTAATTGGGACTTTTACTTTTACGGAAAAAGTTGAAAATAATTACGAAATAGAGGTAGTTGAAAAAACAAAAGGAACAATTTCGGATGCCAAGGTCTTGCTGGAAAGTACCGAAGTAACAGCATTACAAGATGATAAGGAAATCGATTATTTACCAAACTGTTTTGAGGTGCATTTGGTATCGGAAGATAAACTGGTGGGATCTACCTACGACAGCGAAGATGTTTGCGGGGTGTTTGTTTTGGAAAGAAAAAGAAGCACGGAATATTAAAATTTGGTTTCAAAGCCTAAAACTAATTCATCTGCGAATAATGCTATTTCCATATAAACCACGCTGATGGTGTATTGAAGATCCGGTTCGATTGACAGGTTTTCCCTTTTGAAGTACAAAATTAATGGGAACAGTATAAGATACACATACTTTTTCTCCTTTTTGTTCACCGGGAGTCCAATCCTTTAGGTTATTTATTACACGTAGAGCCTCATTGTCTAGTACCGAACTTACTCCACGAGCCACTTTCGTATTTCTAATAATCCCCTTTGTGTCAACAATAAAACTGACATATACTTTCCCCTGAATTCCCTTTACCTGTGCTTCAATAGGGTATCGTACACTCGACGCTATATCTTTTCGCAATTGCAAATCACCTCCGGGGTATTCAGGCATCTGATCTATCATAAAGTAAACTTTCGGTTTTGCTTTGATAATAAGTGGGATTAAGTAGGAGATAGGAACTCTCTTCCCATCCAGAGAAGCTGGAATCCAAGGCCGAGTGCTTTCTGAAAGTAGGTATTCAACCTGGTCGCTGATCTCTTTATTAAATGATTGTTTTACTGCGGAATTGACAATTTGCCCCATTGTATCCACAGTAAACGACATCATTAAAGTGTCATTAAGAGAATCGGTTTCCAGTTCATCAGGTATCGATATATTATCAAGAATATCACTGATAAACTTATGTTTCCCTTTTGGATACATTGCCGGACGAATTGATTGGTAGTTTTTATTAATTCCCTCTGTTACTGTTTCGTATCTCAGGTTATTGGTATATAATTCCACAAGCTCATCATCTGGTTTTCTTTTATCATACAAAAAACAAAAGCCATTATGTACCAACGGAAAAACTGAAGATACTTCAGCTTTTCGAACACAAAAACCGTCCTCATATTCCTTAATAACAAAACCTACATCAGTAGTATCAATTATTTCTCTTTCAGAAGTTCTGACTACCTGTTCATTTAAACAATGTTGCAATTTATAGCGATTATCTTTTTTTCGAGTAACTTTTATCGAGATTGAACTTTTTTGCCATCCATCATTACTCTTTTGATGCCGTGTTAAATCGAATTTCTTTTTTGATTGATTTGCGATTACTACTTTTATTTTTGCACTGTTTGGATTTACGGCAAGACCCGAATTTCCATCAAGATAAACTTCAAGAGTGGACTGGGAATACAAATTAATTGCGAGTGAAAACAATAATAAGATTAGAAAATATTTCATGGTATTTGGAAAATTAAGGTTTAAAAATAATAAAATTAATTATTATAGTAAACAAAATGTGGACTTAGAATAATAACAAAACTAATGCTCGTAAGTATGAATTATTGATATTAATGTATATTAACGGTTAACATGATCAGTGTAATAAAGATTAACCAATTCTTACCAATCCCAATTCCCCAACTTCCCCTCGATTATATAAACAATGAGAGCTGCAAACTCGAGACAACTAATCTGCTGCTATTTCCAACAACCCTAAAGGTTACGCAGTTCCTTTAGGGTTTCAAAGAAGAATTCCTCCGAAATATACCCTAAGGGAGTTTCACAACCCTTAGGGTAATTGCGCGGTCAGTTAAAATAAAACCTTATTCTTGTTCTCATACCTTAGTAGAATTCAAATAATTTTTAGCAATCACAACCTTATTTACCTTATTAAAAAGTATGTAAAAAATGAAGTTAATAAGGTTGGTTGCAGGGGGTAGTATTTTTTCTACTAAGGTTTGGTTTTGGGGATAAGGTTTTTGTTTTTAAATTTTGTTGGTTGTTTTGAGTTTTTAACTCTATAATATGGCGATACAATCGACAATCTGCTTACCGCTCGTTGCAAACGAGGGCAGGGATGAGTTGATACTTAATGATAAAAATATTTAATAAATACATTTATATATAATCATAATTAATATTTTTGAATTTAAATCTACTATTTATGAACAATCTTCTAAACTGGGAATTTGAGAAAAATATCAAGAATAAGGATGTAACTTTATTCCTAGATAATTATAATTTAACGGAGATTCCAAAAGAGATTGCTGAACTCTACTGGTTAAAAGATCTACATTTAAGAAATAATCAAATAAAATCCATCGAGCATTTATCAAATCTAAAAAAACTGGAAGGATTAAATATTTCGGGGAATAATATTGAAGATATTAGTGGTCTTAGCGGACTAAAAGAATTAAGAATCTTGGATATTTCAAATAACAAGATTAAAGATATTTCTTCTTTGAATAAACACAGTAAACTTGAAAGACTGCAAATTGAAGGTAATTACATTCAAAAATTAGATGGATTAGAAGAGTGTCAATCTTTAAAAGTATTAAATGCGAGATCTAATCAAATCAAAGATCTTACCAAAATTAGAAACCTTAAAAAGTTAAATGTTCTAAACATAAATAACAATCTCGTTTCTTCTCTCAATGGATTAGAGGATCTAGAAGAACTAACATTATTGGAGGCTCATGCAAATACAATTACAAATACTAATGCCTTGATTAATAAGCCAAATTTGAAATCATTAAATCTTTCGAATAATAAATTACAGAGTTTAGATAATTGTATTGAATTCAAGAATGTTAAAAGACTTGACTTAAGTTACAATTCAATTGAAAATATTGAAAATTCTGAGTCCTTGACATTAATTCAATTCATTGATCTCAATAACAATGGCATTAGAGATTTGGAGATTATTCTCCCATTCTTAAAAAGAGGATTAAAAATTGAATTGCCTGATTCAAATAATCAAGTAATTAAGGTTCTTAACAACCCAATCTCTCTCCCTCCAAAAGAAATAGTATATAGAGGGGAAAATGATATTCTTGAATTTTATAAAGATCTGGAAAAACAAGGTAGTGCTTTCTTGTATGAAGCTAAGTTACTGATCTTGGGAGAAAGCGGTGCAGGGAAAACTACTTTGTCAAGAAAAATTCTCAATGTTAGAGCCAAAATGCCTGAAGATTCAGAATCAACAAAAGGTATTGATATCAAAAAACTCGTTTTCAAGACATCAGATAATATAAAATTTCAGATAAATATTTGGGATTTTGGTGGTCAAGAAATATATCATGCCACTCACCAGTTTTTTCTGACTCAACGATCTTTTTATTTATTGGTTTGTGATTCTAGAAAAGAAGATACAGATTTTAATTATTGGTTGCAAGCCGTGGAACTTCTTAGTGGAAAAAGTCCTTTAATGATTATTCAAAATGAGAAATTTGGTAGAAAAGTGGATATTGACATTAGAGGGCTCAAACAAAGATTTGAATTTATTAGTGATGCACATTCTCTTGATCTCAAAAGTGACACTAATAAACTTCGGCATTTAAAAGATGATATAAAGTTACAAGTCCAGCAACTCCAGCATATTGGACATGAGCTGCCTAAACAATGGGTGGAAATAAGAAAGGATCTTGAAGAGATAGCTATAGTAAACAATTTCATTGAGTTTAATCAATTTAAATCTATCTGCAACAATAATAAAATTTTTAATAAAGATCAGATTCTCAGATTAAGTCGTTACATGCACGATTTAGGTGTTTTTTTACACTTTCAGGATGATGCTATTTTAAAACACTATATTTTTTTGAATAATGAATGGATAACTAATGCAGTATATAGGGTTTTGGATGATACTACTATTCAATTCAAGAAAAGAGGTCATTTTTCTAAAGGATATTTAAGTAAAATCTGGAAAGATTTGAATTATCATGAAATGAGTGATGAGATAATTCAATTGATGAAAAATTTTGAATTATGTTACCAAATTCCAGATAAAGAGAATGAGTATATCGCTCCTCAGTTACTACCCAAAGAACAACCTGATATTAATTTAGATGAGTTTAATGGGCTACAAATAAGATATGATTATGAATTTTTACCAAAAGGGCTAATAAGTAGATTAATTGTTCGATTGCATAAATATATCGACAATATTAGTTATGCTTGGAGATATGGTATGATAATTACTAAAGGTCAAGTAAGAGCACTTATTATTGAGACTTATGGGAAAAGAAATATCCATATTCGTTTATCAGGAAATAATCAAGTTGAATTTTTAACCATTATTAAGGAAGAGGTAGATCTACTCAATAAACAATACCAAGCACTTAGATTTAAAAAACTAATTCCTTGTTTTTGCAGTGAGTGTAAAGAAAGAAAGGAGCCATTTTATTATTCTCACGCGGATCTAATAAGAAGAACTGAAAAAGGTAAATTTGAAGTAGAGTGTGAAAATAGCTATGAAAAAATGAAAGTAAAAATGTTGCTAAATAGATTTTTTGAACCCAGTATATCAAAAGATTCGCCACTGAAATTGTTTATTTCATATTCGAAACACGATGAGGATTTTAAGAATCAACTCTTAAAAGCATTAGCACCTCTCAAGAGAGAAGAAAAAATTATTGCATGGCATGATCATTTGATTGCTCCAGGAGAAGAATGGAATGATAAAATTTTGCAGGAAATTGAACAGGCTGAAATAATTATTTTGCTGGTAAGCTCTGACTTTGTTGATACTTCATATATCTGGGATATAGAAGTAAGCCATGCTTTAGAAAGACATAAACTCTCGGAAGCAATTGTAATTCCAATTATCATTCGTCCATGCGACTGGGAGAATCTACCATTTGCAGAAATAAATGCACTTCCAAGGAAAGGAGCTCCAATAAGTGAATCAAGCAACTCAGATAGAGCTTGGACGAATGTCGTAAAAGAAATCCGAGAATTAATTGGTAAATTAAACCAAGATAGAATCATTGAGCATATTAAATAATACTTTTTTTGCTTCCCTGTGTTTGCAACGAGGGGGCAAGCTGCCAGTCGATTGCATCGACAATTTGAGTTGCTAACTCTAAACAAATAACCCCTCGTTCGGAAACGAGAGGGAGGGGCAGAAAAAAACCACCCCTCAAAAGAGAAGTGGTTCTTATATTTTCTTGTACTATGTACTTACTACTAACTACTCAGTACTAATTCTTAGCTTCCAAAGTCGTCAAACAATACATTTTCGTCTGGTACACCCAAATCGTAAAGCATTTTCTGAACGGCGTCGTTCATCATTGGTGGTCCACACATGTAGAAATCGATATCTTCCGGTTCTTCGTGTTGGCTCAGGTAGTTGTCGTAAATTACCTGGTGAATAAATCCAACTGGTCCTTCCCAATTGTCTTCTGGTTCCGGCTCAGAAAGTGCTAAATTAAATTTGAAATTCGGGAATTTCTCTTCAATTTCGCGGAATTGCTCGTAGTAGAAAACTTCTTTCCACGACCGTGCTCCGTACCAGAATGTAACATTTTTCTTCGTCTCTTTTAATGTATGAAACAGGTGGAATAAATGCGAGCGCATTGGCGCCATTCCTGCACCACCACCAACAAACATCATTTCGTTGTCGTTGTCTTTCAAAAAGAACTCTCCGTAAGGCCCTGAAACCGTTACTTTGTCGCCTGGTTTTAGTCCAAAAATATACGATGAACAGATTCCCGGATTAACTTTCTTAAATCCATTGATTGCACGATCAAACGGAGGAGTTGCAATACGAATATTCAGCATTACAATATTTCCTTCGGCAGGGTGGTTAGCCATAGAATAAGCGCGGAATGTTGGTTCCGGATTTTTCATAACTAAGTCGAACATGCCAAATTTTTCCCAATCTCCGCGGTATTCCGGTTCAATATCCATGTCTTTAAAAGCCACTTCAATTTTAGGAACATCAATTTGAATGTATCCACCCGATTTGAAATCTAATGTTTCGCCTTCAGGAAGTCTAACAACAAATTCTTTAATAAAGGTTGCCTGGTTTTCGTTGGAAACCACAGTACATTCCCATTTTTTAACACCTAAGATTTCCTGGTGAACTCTAATTTGCATGTCCTCTTTCACCTTCACCTGACAGGCTAAACGCCAATTGTCGTTTTGTTCTTTACGTGTAAAGAAACCTGTTTCGGTTGGTAAGATTGAACCACCTCCGCCATCAACCTGACAACGACACATGGCGCAAGTACCACCACCTCCGCAAGCCGAAGGAAGTAAAACTTTGTTGTATCCAAGTGTGGTTAAAAGCGTATCGCCCGGTTCGGTTTCCATTTCAACGTCGCCGTCGTTTATGCTTACTTTAACGATTCCCGAAGGCATCAGTTTTTTCTTTGCATAAAGTAAAATGCCAACCAATAGCAGAGTTATTCCTAAGAATACTACTACACTGGAAATTACAACGGTTATTTGTGCTGATAACAATATCATTGATAATTGATTTTTCGGTTTTTATAATTTAATTCCCATGAAACCCATGAAGGCCAAGCCCATCAAACCGGTAACAATAAATGTAATACCGAGCCCGCGTAACGGTGCAGGTACATTGGAATATTCAATTTTCTCTCTGATAGCTGCAATACCAACAATGGCAAGCAACCAACCTACTCCTGAACCCAGCCCATAAACAGTGGCTTCGCCAACATTCAAAAAAGCTTTTTGTTGAAGGAAAAGTGAACCGCCTAAAATTGCACAGTTTACTGCAATAAGTGGAAGGAAAATTCCCAGTTGGTTATATAAAACAGGAGCAAATTTTTCAACAATCATTTCAACCAATTGTACCATTGAGGCAATTATGGCGATAAACATGATAAAACGCAGGAAGCTTAAATCTACACTGGCAAAGTCTTCGCTTAACCAAACCAAAGCACCTTCGTTTAATATGTAATTTTCTAACAAGTAGTTTACAGGAACTGTAATTGCCAATACAAAAATTACGGCAATTCCTAAACCCATAGCAGTACTTACTTTTTTCGACACGGCCAAATAAGAGCACATTCCGAAGAAGTACGCAAAAACCATGTTTTCGATAAAGATTGACTTAATAAATATATTAATCAGATTTTCCATTAGATTTCGTTTTGCTATTAGTTTTCGATTAATGTGCGGTTACGGTTACGCTGCACCCAGATAATAACTCCCACAACAATCAATGCCATTGGAGAAAGTACCATTAAACCGTTGTTCTCGTAAAAACCTCCGTTGGCAATGTACAAGCTCTCTGGAATTATTCTGAATCCAAACAAAGTACCCGAACCAAACAGTTCGCGGAAGAACCCTACAATAATTAGAATTACACCGTAACCGGCAGCATTACCAATTCCGTCGAGGAACGACTGCCAGGGGCGGTTACCCAAAGCAAATGCTTCCAAGCGACCCATAATAATGCAGTTGGTAATAATAAGTCCCACAAAAACTGAAAGCTGACGACTTACATCGAAAACATAAGCTTTTAGAAACTCGTCAACTAAAATTACCAATGTGGCAATAATTACAAGTTGAACAATAATTCTGATTCGGTTTGGTATTGTATTTCGTAATAATGAAACAATAACGTTTGACAATGCTAATACAGCTGCTACCGAAAGTGCCATCACAATCGATGGTTTTAGCTGTGCTGTAACTGCCAGTGCCGAACAAATTCCCAAAACCTGAACAGTAATCGGATTACTGTTATTCATTGGGTCCGACAGCAGTTTCATATTCTTTTTAGAAAATAATGGTTCGCTCATCTTACTTTTTCTTTTTTAAGAATTCCTGATAACTGGTAAAGTCGTCGAGAAGCATTTTCTCTAAACCTTTACTTGTAATTGTACCTCCGGAGATACCGTCAACTTTATTTTCGTCTGCAACACCTTGTCCTTGTCCAACTTTAGCAACTAAAATTGAAACCAGTGTGCCAGAGTTGTCGAACAATTTTTTTCCAACAAACGACGATTCAAACGCTGTTGTTGAAATCTCTGCACCCAATCCCGGAGTTTCTCCTTCGTGGTCGAAGTTGGCGCCGTAAATGGTGTTCATGTCGTCGTTTAACGCAATAAAACCCCAAACTGCACCCCAAAGTCCCGAGCCACGCAACGGAAGTACGTATTTTAATCCTTTGTCAGTTTGAAATTCAAAAATGGGAAGTGCCATTTTTTCGGCAGCTTTAGCACGTTCCTTTTTCAGGTCGGTGTTAAAAGCGTCGCCATCAATCTGCTCGCCTTTTACGCTTACAACGTATTCGTTAAGGATTTTATCTGCGTATATTTTTTCTGCTGTGGTAGCATCGCTTTCGATGTTTACCGAAGCCAAAATATTTTTCTTTTTCTCAATCTCGAAGTTCCTTTTCTGTCTTGGTTTTAACGCCATAGACACAGAAGCCAAAACTGCTGCAACCAGAATTACCATGATTGCTGCGTATAAAAATGTGTATGTATTACTATTTCTGTTCATGATTTTTATATTATCTGTTAAGCAGAAATTTTAGCTCGTTTCATTCTCTTTTTGATGTTTCCTCCAACAACGTAGTGGTCAACCAGCGGTGCAAAAGTGTTCATCAATAAAACAGCCAACATCATTCCTTCTGGGAAAGCCGGGTTCAACACACGAATTAAAATGGCGAGGATACCAATGAGGAATCCGTAAATCCATTTTCCTTTTTCGGTTTGTGCTGCCGAAACCGGGTCGGTTGCCATAAAAATAGCTCCGAACATAAAACCACCTAAAATTAGATGCTGCCAGAATGGTAACGAGAAATAAGTAGCAACTTCAGGAGAAAGACCTGCACTGCCCGAAACAGCATTCAAAATAAGTCCCATAACTGAACCTCCGGCAATTACTGAAACCATAATTTTCCAGCTACCAATTCCGGTTACAATTAATATAACTGCACCCAGTAAAATTGCTAATGTTGAAGTCTCGCCAATTGAACCCGGAATAAATCCGAAAAAAGCGTCTGCTACACTTATGTTATCGATATTTCCTGCTGCTGCTTGTGCCATTGGAGTAGCTCCGGAAAATCCGTCAACCAATTTGTCGCCGTCTTTTAACGAAACCCAAACCGATTCTCCAGACATTTGCGCCGGATAAGCAAAGAATAGGAATGCACGGGCGATTAACGCCGGATTCCAGATGTTCATTCCTGTTCCGCCAAAAACCTCTTTTCCTAAAATAACTGCAAATGCGGTGGCAACTGCAATCATCCAAAGTGGAGTTTCTATTGGCATTACCATCGGAATTAAAATACCCGAAACCAGAAATCCTTCATGAATTCCGTGACCACGTTTTTGCGCGAACACAAATTCAATTCCCAATCCAACAATGTACGAAACGGCAATTACAGGAAGTACTTTAATTAAACCGTAGAAAAATATCTCCAGGAATCCGGTTGAAGCCGCTTCTCCGATTGCAAGAAAATGTTGCAATCCGGTGTTGTACATGCCAAATAAAATGGCAGGAACAAGCGCGAGAACAACAACAGACATGGTTCGCTTCAAATCTGTATAATCGTGAATGTGAGTCCCCGATTTTGAAGTGTCCTTTGACACATATAAGAAAGTAAAGAATCCTTCGTGAACAGAGCCGAGCCAACTGTATTTAGCTCCTTTCTGAACAAGAGGTTCTGTTTTTTCAAAAAAGTTTTTTATGAATTTCATCTCTAAACAGACTAATTAAATTATCCAAGTTCTTTTATCATTGTATTGATTCCGGTACGTAAAATATCCTGTACTTTAATTTTCGAAGTACAAGCGTATTCGCAAAGCGCCAAATCTTCTTCAACAACTTCATATATTCCGAGCTGCTCCATTTTATCGATGTCGTTTACCAAAATTGCTTTTAGTAAATGAACAGGTAAAATGTCCATTGGAAGCAATTTTTCGTACTGACCCGAAACTACAAAAGCACGGTCGCCACCATGAAGGTTGGCATTCATTTCATACTCTTTTTTAGGAAACAGACTTGAAATGAAAGTTTTTGAAGCACTGAATTTTTTAGCACCTAAAGTAGCCCAGCCAAATAATTCGTAGTCGTTACCTTCAGGAATTACCGAAACTTGCGAATCGTAATAACCCAAATAGCACTGCATTTTAACTTTTGTTCCGGTTAAAACATTACCACTAATAATTCGCTGTTTGTAATCGGCTGAAATTAGTTTGCCTTCGGTTACCGAAGCAACGGGAGCGCCTAAAATAGTTTTAACATACTTAGGATTTTCAACTTCGGGTCCGGTTACAGCAAATATTTTTGTAAAATCTACTTTTCCTGTTTCGAATAAACGACCCATAAAAAGTACATCCTGAACATTAACTGTCCAAACTACGTCGCCTTTGTTAAGCGGTGCAGTGTGGTGGATTTGAATTCCTACGTTTCCTGCCGGGTGAGGCCCTTCAAATGAATTTATCTCTACATTTTTCACCGAAGAAAAAGCAGAATTTCCATTTACGCCCAAAATTACTTTTCCATCAGTCAATTTCGCTAAAGCGTTAATTCCGATTTGGAACGTATCCAATTGACCTTCAACTACAAAATTGTAATCGGGAGCCGATGGAGCAGTGTCGAATGTAGAAATGTAAATTGAAATGGGTTTCTCATCCGGAGATGCGATAATTCCGTAAGGACGTTTTTTTACAAACGGCCACAATCCGCTTTTCAAAAGTTGCTCCTTAACCTCTTCCCCAGACAATGAAGTAGGGTCAGCTTTAGTAAACTCGACTGAACCAGCATTCTCATCCGTTTCTATAACCACTTCCAAAACTTTACGTCTTTCACCACGGTTTACAGAAATTACTTTTCCTCCATAAGGAGCTGTAAAAAGTACTTCCGGGTGGTATTTGTCGTAAAATAAAGCATCGCCAGCTTTTACAAGCGCATCAGCTTTTACTTTTAGCTTTGGAGTAAGTCCTGGGAAATCGGTAGGTTTAAGCGCAACAGTTGACGGAATCGATAAGGTTTCCAATTCCTTGTTTGCACTCCCTTTTAGCTTAATATTCAGCCCCTTCCTTAACTTAATAGCTTCTGACATATTTAACTCGAATAGTGTTATTTTTTATTGATGCGCAAAAGTAATAATTTATTGTCTTTTCACAATTATTAAACTCTATCTAATAGGCGTCTAAATAAGCTTATTTGTCAATAGCTTTGTTGTTTTAAATCAATCTGGTAGAAAATAACGGTAAATGATAATTTTAAAAAAGATAAATATTTCAGATTAAATTAACATTTTTGACGTTAGTTGTATAATGGGAAAGAGTTTGATGAGAGATTGGAAGGAGATTGAAGGGATTGGGAAAAGATTGAAATAGAAAGATTGATGGGATTGCAAGTTCAGATTGAGGAGAGATTGTTTGAAAAGCGATTGAAGGGATTAAAATAAGTATAGTAAGAAAATAATATTTAAAATGGATAATTCAGATTGGTTAAATTACAAAATTCAAGTTCGGGATAGGTTAAGGGGTTTTACCTTAAATATATTAGAACTTTCTGAAATATTTCCTAAATCAGAAAGAGGAAGAATATTGAATAATCAACTTACAAAATCCGGTTCATCAACTTATGCAGATTATCGGGCAGCTTTAAGGGGTCGGTCAAAGAAATAATTTTTTGCGAAATTATCAATTTCAGTAGAGGAAGCAGATGAAACCGAAATGTGGTTGGATTTGGTTATTACTTCAGGTATAATTAAATCTGATTTAGTAAATGAAATGCTTGCAGAGAGTTTTGAATTATTAAAAATACTAGCTTCGATGCGTAAAAACTTATCAAAATGAATTTATTAGTATCTATCGAGGTCAATCTTTCCTCAATCCCTCCAATCTTATCAATCTTCTTTTTTCTCAATCTCCTTCAATTTAAAAATACCAGATATGAAAAATAGAATATTAACAATTGCAGTATTACTTTTTGTCGCAGTTTCTGTTGCGGCGCAAGAAGATAATTTTTATTACGAAAACGCGGTTTATAACGAAAATATTAAAACGGTGTTAATGTATCGCGAGGGTTTTAATTTGTCGAATCCGGTGTTGGAACTAAATGAAGAGGCAGTGCTTGTTTTTAAATTCGATGATTTTTCGGAAGAGACAAAAAACTATTATTATACAATAATACATTGCGATGCCAATTGGAACGAAAGTTTTTTGATTCAGGAAGATTATCTGGATGGATTTATTGAAAACCCGCTCGACGATTATGAATTGTCGTTTAATACCACTTTTGAGTATGTAAATTATCAGCTAATTATACCCAACGAAAATGTGCAGCTTAAACTTTCGGGGAATTACGCGCTAATAGTTTATGAAGATAACGACAAAGAAAAGATTGTAATTTCTCAACGTTTTTATGTGGTTGAAAATTTGGTTGACCTGGAAGGAACGGTTCGGCGGGCAACTTTAGATGCGTTTAAAGGTGAAAATCAGGAGGTGGACTTTACCATTTATCATGATAAACTGCAGATAAACAATCCGCGGGAAGAGGTAAAAGTTGTAATTATGCAAAACAATCGCTGGGACAATGCCATTCGCAATTTGAAACCACTTTTTATAAAAGACAAAACATTGGTTTACGATTACAATAAAGAGAATGTATTTCAGGCGGGAAACGAGTTTCGGTATTTCGATATCCGTACCAATCGTATTCCCGGCGAAAATGTATTGTCAACCGATTTTTATCGCCCCTATTTCCACAAAACTTTAATGACAGACGACATCCGCTCCAACAAAAAGTTTTTTTCTTATGCAGAGATGAATGGGAAATATGTGGTTGAAAGTCAGGACCCGGAAGTTGAAGATTATGATTTGGAGTGCGATTATGTTTTCACTCATTTCAGTTTGCCGCTGGAATCGATTTTGTTGGGAGGCTCGGTAAATGTTTTTGGTGCATTCACCGGTTGGAATGCCAACAAAAGCAACGAAATGACCTGGAACTTTAAAACCAGTCAGTATGAACTTTCCTTATTATTAAAACAGGGTTATTACAATTTTCAATACGTTTATGTACCGCAAGGCTCGTTGGTTGCCGACCATAAAAATATAGAAGGCAGCTTTTGGGAAGCCGAAAACGATTACCAGATTTTTGTCTACTATAAATCAATGGCTGGAAGGTATGATCGTTTGATTGGCTACCGGAAATTGAATTCGGTGGAGAATAGGAATTAGTACAAGCTTTAAAAATTTCCAATAACCAATGTTCAATTTTGAATATCCAAAATAAGAAAAGAACTTTTCCTGTTTGGAAATTGGTTATTCGATATTGGATATTCTTTTTGTGATTCTCTGATGGAAGGTTTTAGAAGTAGTTGGACATCTTTCTTAAAAAAATATCATCGTTTTGTTTTATGTTGTTATTCTTGATTTGATTAGGGAATTAGGAAGAAAATGACAAATATTGAACAGCAAAAATAAATTGGAAAATTAGCTCACCAACATCATAAATCCTTTCCCTTCATTAAAAGGTAATGTGAAATGGAATTTAGTGCCAACATGTTGTGCAGATTCAAATTCAAGTTTGCCACCCAGTATTTCAACGTAGTGTTGAGCAATTGATAGTCCTAAACCCGAGCCTGACGTTGTTTCGTTTATGTTGTTATTTAACCTGTAGAATCTATTAAAAACATGTTCGAATTCATCTTCCGGAATTCCAATTCCGGTATCGGAAACGATAAAACGAACGTTTTCATTTTTAATCATTTCATAGTGTATGGTAACATTGCCTTGCAAAGTATATTTCACAGCATTATCAACAAGAATGGCCAGTGCTTCTCCAAGTAAGCGATGGTCCGTAACAAAGCCAAACTCTTTGTTGTGCACATTTAATTTCAAGTTCAGTTTAATATTTTTCGAGTCTGGAATGTGTGGATAGAATTGGTTGTAAATGTCACGAAGTAATCCATTCACATTACAGAATTTCATGTTTATATCCACCGATTGTGTTTCAATTTTCGATAAGTGAATAGTGTTGTCAATCATATTTAACAACTGTTTTCCATTTTCTGCTATGGCATCTGTTATTTCAGTTCTGTCATCGCGGTCTAATTCTGTTTCAGCCAGAATGCGTGAGAAGTTGGTTATTACATTCATTGGTGTGCGAATTTCGTGCGATAAATTCGCCAGGAAAGCCGATTTCAAACGGTCAGATTCTTCCGCTTTTGCCAATGCTTTTTCTAAATTGAATTCAGCAGTTTTACGTTTTGTAATGTCGCGCGCCACCGAAATAACAGAAGTTGAACTTAATTTAGCCAAACGCATTTCATACAAAAAAGTCCCGTTTGGTGTATTTAAAGAATATTCAATAATCTCGATGGAATTATTCTGTAAAGAGGAGTGAATACATCCGTGAATTTTATTAGCCATTTTATCCGGAAAACCAACATCGAATATCGTGCTTCCAATAATATTTGCATCTTCAATCTTAAATAAGTGGCTTTCTTTTACAACAAAATCCTCGTAAGTTCCATCTTTGTCGATAACAAAAAAGATGTCGGGAATAGCTTCCAGAAGCACCTTGTACCTTCTTTTACTATCCTCTAGCTCATCAATTTGTTTTTTGATTTTAGTGGTATCTTCAAAAATAAGATAGTACTTGTTGTATTCCGGAATAAGCATGTGAACATTAAACCAACGCTCCATATTTTTTGCATGAAATTCCTTTGTTCTTTTTCTTTTAAAATGAACAATCTCATTC
>JABMPI010000196.1 GCA_013203755.1 Bacteroidota bacterium | reverse complement strand
GTGTTATGAAGCCGGCTAGGATGTCGAAGAAGGCTGCGGAAGAGGCTGGTCTTGAAGAGGATGCTTTGGAGAAATGTGAGGAGTGTAGTTTTCCTTTGATTGCTTCATTTCAGAGAGGAAAGGCTCCGTGGAGATTTTGTTTTAATCCTAAATGTAAAACTAATGCTGAGTTAATGAAGAAGAAGGCTGAGTTTAAAGCGAAGCTTGCTAGTGGGGATATCGAGATTGGAAAGGATGGAAAGGTTATTGATCATACTAAGAAAGCGAAGAAGGCGGTTAAGAAAACTAAGAAAGTAAAGAAAAGAAAAAAGGCTGTTAAGAAGGCTAAGAAGAAGGCTTAAAATGTTTGACTTTCTTTATTTATTATGACTTGTAAAAAGTGTGGCTATAGCGATAAAAAAGAGATGACTAAATTTGGTGTTGATATTTGTAGTGTTTGTGGAACGTTTTCTCCTGATGATCCTGGAAAGTTTGAATTGTATGTTGCTGAAAAAATTGATTGGAGGGATATTGATTCGTTTAGGAAATTGGGGCAGTTGCCGGGAGTGAAACAAAAGAGGGGGATGAAGAGGAAAGCTAAGACTGGTGCTTTGGTTACTCGTGCTCCGATGGGGTATGATGTAAAAGAGGGGAAGCTGGTACATAATGAGGATTCGGTTAAGGTTCGTAGTTTGTTCAAGGATTTTTTGAATAGGGATTTTTCTTTGAATGTTTTGTCTAAGAATTATGGACTTTCAGTTAATGGGTTGAAGAAGGTTTTGCAGAATAGAACTTACTTAGGTGAGATTAAGTTTGATTCTGAAATTCACAAGGCAGAGCATAAGGCGATTCTTTCTCCTGAGATTTTTTATGCTGTTCAAAGAAAGTTGGTTGGATATTTGAGGCCGAGGAAGAAAGAGCATGCTAACAAATATGTTTTGAAAAAAACAGTTGAACCGTTGAAGGAGAAGGTTGATACTGATAGTTTTGAGAAGCCTGATGAGAAAGTGGATGAATCAGATGATGAGAAGAAAGGGAGTAGGGAAAAGGAAGAGGGATTGTATAAATCTATTTTTGATTAGAAAAAATAAAAACCGATGAAGTCGAGTAATTACTTCGATTTGGAGATTTGAATAATAAAAAGTGGACACTATATTATCTAAAAATTATTTTCTATTCAAGCATAGGCAAACTTAAATAGACACATTACTATAACATCACTATGGTAATGGATACATTGCAAATAAGAATAAATAAAGAACTGCTAAAGAGAGTGGATGTTCTAGTTGAATCTGGATTTTACTCTAATAGATCTGATGCAATAAGGGATGCGGTTAGGAGATTTGTCTGGGGAAAGGAAGTTGGAAGCATTAACAATATGGATGAATCGACTGGTCAAGTTAGAAACATTAGGGGAAAACTTTCAGAAGATAATATCAATCTAGATGAAATAAATAACTTATAATAACTCTTCAGGTCTTCTGACATTTACAGAATAACGTTTAGATAACTGGATTAGTATTTTATCTCTTGTTACTAATATGGAATTTGTTTTTTTTGCAAGAAGCATATGAATTATGTCATAAAGGCTTGTCTTATTATTTTTGTTTTTAATATTTAAGGCTGAACTATATTCTTCTTTTGACATGAAGACTTTTTCAAAATTAAAAGAGGCCTCAAATAATTCTCGTTTAGATAAATATTCTTCGGTGGATAAAATAAACATTAATTCTTTTAATAGAAAGCCAGAGTAGTAAATTATTGATTTATCTTCATCAATTTTTTCGAAAAGATTTTTTGCGAACTTCCAAAGTGGAGCCTTGGAGTTATCAATTTCCTTTTTCCAAAGGTTTAGATAAATGCAGCTGTCAATATAATAGGATGTCATTCTGATATATGGGTTAGAAATTATTTAATTCTTTCTGTATGATGTTATTTCTAAAAAAGGTTTTAATGCTCGGGATCAATTATCCACGATGAATTGATTTTATTTGAGTAGGAAACATATCTATCTAAATGACGTCTGTCTCATGGCTCTTGCTTTGGAATCGCCTGGCTTACATGCTTCCTTCCTTCTTGTGTCTGCGATTAGTAAGTTTTTGTCGTATGTTATGAAGGCTCTTTTTACGTCCTCGTTGCCTGTGTATTTTACGATTGATTTTGCGATTGCTAATCTTGCTGCTTCAACTTGAGAAGCTGTTCCGCCACCTATTACTCTGATTGCTATGTCGAAGTTAAAATCTCCGATAACGTCTTTGGCGATTACTAATGGTTCGTTTATCTCTAATTGTTGTAAGTTTGGCAAGAATGACAATGGTTTTTTGTTTAATGTTATAACTCCCTTCCCGTCTGTGATTGTTGCTTTTGCTATTGCTGTTTTTCTTTTGCCGGTTACTACGATGTTATTCATTTTAGAGCCTCCGACACTTCTTTCATTGTTGTATATTTTTGTGGTTTTCTGTGCCCGAACACTTTTGCTTCTTTGATTTGATCAACGGACAAGTCTCCGTTTTTGATATAGCATCTTAATCTTTTGTGGGCTTCTCTTCCTTTTGGCTTGTCCCATGGGAGCATTCCTCTAATCATTCTTTTTAATAATCTGTCTGATTGTCTTATATATTTAGGGCCTTTAATTGAACCACCTTGTCCCATTCGTCTTTTTTCTTTTATTCTTTCTACGATTAATGCTTTTTTTCCTGAAATGATTACTGATTCAGAATTTATGATTGATACTGTATTTCCTTTAAGAAGTTCTTTTGCTGCGTTACTGCCAAGTCTTCCGAGAATTGCG
>JABMPI010000195.1 GCA_013203755.1 Bacteroidota bacterium | reverse complement strand
TTTACCGAACTCAATACAGTCTGCAATTTTTGATAATAATTCGCTCATGGTTTATTTTTGATTTATGTTTTTGACAAATATATCTGTGAAATAAATCATAAAAAATAGTATTTTCTTTGAAAAAGATGGAAAATATTACTTTATTTTAGCTTTTGAAAAGAAAATTAGTACATGCGAACAGAAAAACGTTACTTCAGAATTCCAATTCCATTAATTGAAGAGCAAAAAAAAAATGCGCTTATTCGGGATTTGTATATTACTGAAATTGGTGAAATTGAAGTTAAAGGTGGTACGATTTGGAGCTCCAATTCTAAACTTGAAGATTACCTGCTGGCGTATTGCACAAAAGGTAGTGGGATTGTACTTATTTTAGGGGAGCAAGTTCCAATCTCAAACGACCAGTTTTTTATTATTCCCAAAGGAGAAGAGTTTAAGTTTTATTCTGTTTTGGATGTAAATACACAATTATTAACAGCGCATTTCGATGGTAGAAAAGCAAAACAACTGGGTAAAGAATTTTCGGTGGTGCGAAATCTGGTTCCTTCGGTGAATAATATGGTTGCCAATCGCGAAATGTTGTTCGACGAAATTTTCAATAATCTTTCAAAAGGTTTTCACGATGAAAATCTGGAATACGTAAACTTTTGTTTTGGTCATCTTTTAGCAACTTTTATTTATGCCAATAAAACCAGCGACGATATTGCAGATGAATCAAATCCAATAATTAGAAGAGCTATCAATTATCTGGAAAAGAACTTAGACAAGAAAATTTCTCTCAATCAATTGGCAAAAGAAGTTGGGTACTCTCCCACTTATTTTACAACGCTATTTAAAAAGGAAACCAATTATTCGCCAATCAGCTATTTTTCTCACCTTAAAATTGTAAGAGCAAGCGAATTATTGGATTATACCAATATGAAAGTAAAAGAAATATCTTTTCATTTGGGGTATTCAGACCCTTACTATTTCACCAAAGATTTTAAAAAGAAGTTGGGACTGTCGCCGCGAAATTATCGAAATCGGGTGAATTAAGAAGTCTCAGTTTCCAGTCTCAGTATTCAGTTTAGTTTTGGCAGATTCTACTTAAATCCTATCTTTATCCTTCATTCAAAATACCAAAACTTATGACCACTCCATTTCTAATTTTTATAGTTATTTCAGCAGTTTCGCTGCTGTTATTTATGGTACTTAAACTAAAAGTGAGTGCTTTTATATCCTTATTAATAACAGCCATTTATGTTGGAATAATTGCCGGTATGCCTTTAAAAGGGGTTACTCAAGCCATTCAGGACGGAATGGCTGGCACACTTGGTTTTGTAGCTACAGTGGTTGGAATTGGAGCTATTTTTGGACAGATGCTTGAAAGTTCAGGTGGTGCAGAATCGTTGGCACACTATCTTGTCAAAAAATTTGGCACCGACAAAGCTTCCTGGGCAATGATGATTACCGGATTTATAGTTGCAATTCCAGTTTTTCTGGAAGTTGGATTTATCATTTTAGTTCCCATGATTTATGCGTTGTCCCGAGATTCTAAACGATCCCTGTTATATTACGGAATTCCATTGCTGGCAGGGCTGGCTGTTACACATAGTTTTATTCCTCCTACCCCCGGACCGGTTGCTGTGGCAGATATTATTGGTGTAGAATTAGGATGGGTTATTCTTTTGGGAGTAATTATTGGCTTTCCAATCGCAATTATTGCAGGTCCTATTTTTGGGAAATACATTTCAAACAAAATTTATATTGCACCACCCGCAGATTTGGTTAGTACAGATGAAAAAACATATGACCCAAACGACCTTCCACCTTTTAGATTAATAGCAATTATTGTTGCCATTCCGCTACTTTTAATTTTGTTGAATACTTTTACATCACTTGCGGTGAGCAAAGAAATTGTTCCTCAATCTATTTGGACTGATATTTTTGAATTTCTGGGACACCCCTTTACTGCCTTAATAATTGCCACACTACTTGCTACCTATTTTTTGTGCGTAAAACGGGGAATGGGTAAACAAACCATTCTCGACCTAAGTACAAAAGCACTTGGCCCTGCCGGTATTATTATTTTAATTACCGGTGCGGGTGGAGTTTTAAAACAAGTTTTGGTAGATAGTGGAATTGGTAAAATATTAGCCGAATCGATGGCAAGTTCAGCAATGCCACCCATTTTATTAGCCTGGTTGTTGGCTGCTGTTGTTCGTGTAACACAAGGTTCTGCAACAGTTGCAATGATAACTGCCGCTGGTATTATTGCTCCGGTATTAGCCGAATTTGGATTAAACGACCCACAACGCGCATTGGTTGTTCTGGCAATTGCATCGGGTGCAACCATACTTTCGCATGTAAACGACAGCGGATTCTGGCTGGTTGGAAAATACTTTGGAATGAACGAAAAACAAACCTTGCAAACCTGGACCGTTATGGAAACGATAATTGCAGTTTGTGGTTTGGCATTTACACTTTTGGCAAGTTTGTTTTTTTAGAATCAAGATGAATGGACTCAAGACTCACTATTAATACCCAATTACTCAAATAAAATGAAATTCGAATTCAAACATTTTAATGATTTGTCGTTAGAAGAATTGCACCAGATTTTACAATTACGTGCCGAAATTTTTGTTGTAGAGCAGGATTGTGTTTATAACGATATTGATGGTTTGGATAAAGATGCCGTTCACCAATTCCTAAAAAATGACGGAAAAGTTGTAGCATATTCACGCTTGTTGAAACCGGGCACCCGATTTCCTGATTATTCAATTGGAAGAGTTGCAGTAAGCAAACCAGAACGTGGAACAGGCCTTGGAATTAAAATGATAGAAGATGCCAAAGCGTACATTCTAAATGAGTGGGGCGCAACAAAAATTAAAATAAGTGCACAAAAATACCTTCAGAAATTTTACGAAGATTTAGGTTTTCAAATAGTTACCGAAGAATATTTGGAAGACGGAATTCCTCATTTTGGAATGGTGCTGGAAAAAAAGTAGGCAGTCGCAGTTTTCAGTCGCAGTAATATGTAATTAAATGAGATTATTATACTCCATTTTTGTATTTCTAATTTTTAGCTTTTCGGGTAAAGCATTCAATAATGACAGCATTACAAACCATATTTACACACTTATTTATAACCAACAGTTTAATCAGGCAGAAGAATTGTTAACAAAAAACAATGAGCTTCTCGATCCATTTTATCTTGAAATATTAAATATTGATTTACACTGGTGGAAATACAGCACAACAAGGTTAAAAACAGATGCAAGAAATTTAACCGGGTTATTAAAAGATTTTAATGAAACTGAACAAAGTTCACAAAGAGTTAAAATCAATCAGTTAATAAGAAAATCATATCAACTTCGTTACGAACGAAAAAGATACAAGTTAATACAAGTACTTTTTCTCCGTTCCGAAATAAACCAATTACTTTCCATGATAATTCGTGATGAGCTTCCAATATCAGGAGAACAATTGAAACTATTCGATTTGTATATTTCAATGTTTCGGTATTTTGAAAATGTTAATCCATTTTCACTTCAAAACAAATCGGTAGAGCGTGAAAAGGAACTGCAAAAAATGGAGAATTTTGCCAGGTCGGAAAACTTGATTACAAGTACAATGGCGCACTATTTTTTAGGGCGGATATATCAGAAAATTGAAAGAGAACCAAAAAAAGGGAAAACCCACTTCGAAATTCTGACACAAAAATTTCCTGAAAACAATTTATTCATTGAACACCTGGCCGATTGCCAATAATGATAAACTAAGCCCACAAATGTTGGTGCGCATGATTAATCTGAAATGTTTTTTTGTGGCACTGCGGACACGTTGCTTTTTTTAATCGATGTATGTTGGTGAGTTTTAATCTGGTTCTACATTCGCTACAACGAAAACTACTCTTGTGAACTACATTTTCGTTGCTGTAAACTACCACCTCAACTTTGTCGTAGAGTACTCTGCATTTCGGACATTTATAAACTTGGAAACCAGCTTTTAAATGCAATTTATTATTGTTTTTGTCTAATTCCTGTATCAGATTATGCGTTTTATAATGAAATAATTTGGTGCGTTGTTTTAGGTATTCTTTCACCGGCTGCGAATGAATTAAAAATCCATGGCCCTGATTAAACGACTCTTCAAAACCGCAATGTTCACATCTATAAGGATAAGCGTGTCCCATTTTTGAAAGAATTTCCTTAAAGTTAGCCAAAATTGAGTTGATTGTGAAACAAATTCTTTTTTTAAATGTATTAGTAATGAATGTAATAAAAAATAAATCCGATGAAATCAATATTAGTTTCTCTTGTACTGCTAGTAGCATTTACAAATTTATTTTCGCAAGAAAATCAGGGACTCAAAGTGGGAGACAAAGCTCCAAAATTTAAAACTATCGCCGACGATGGTTCTACCTGGGATGTAAAAGACTATCTGGGCAAAAAAAATATTGTAGTCTATTTTTATCCAGCTGCCATGACGGGTGGTTGTACAAAACAGGCCTGTGCTTGCCGCGATTTTAAGTCAGACATTGAATCGGCCGATGCTGTTGTAGTTGGAGTAAGTGGTGATAATGTTGCAGGATTAAAACTGTTTAAACTAGCACACGATTTAAACTTCGCATTACTTTCTGATGAATCGGGAGAAATAGCCAAAAAATTTGGTGTACCAACGCGCGATGGTGGAACAATTACAAAAGAAATTAATGGACAAAGTTTTGATTTGGTTCGTGGAGTTTCGGCAAGCCGCTGGACTTTTGTAATTGATAAGAACGGTAAAGTAGTTTATAAAAATGATAAGGTTAGTGCAACGCAAGACACAGAAGAGGTTTTGAGCTTTATAAAAAATAATTAGTAACTTCGCTCTTGATTTACAAACCCATTAAAATCAAGAAGATGAAAACACTTAAAGTTTTAAAACTAATGTTTTTTGTTTTCTCCTTAACATGCCCTAACTTATTATTTGCTCAAGCCAATGTCATCAATAATGTTGACGTTGAAGTTTATCTCACAAGACCAAGTAAAACTGGCGAGGGAAGGGATACCGTGTATTCCTTAACATCTGGTATCGAAAAAGTTGTAATATCTTCATCTCTGAATATATTACGAATTCTGACATTTACCGTAGATAAGGACAATCCCATTCTTGAGCTCGCAAATCCAGTAGCGTTATTTAGAATTAAAGCTACAGCCGATTTTGACGGTGACGAAATTCCTGATATTTTGTACGGTAATGCAGTATTAACAAAAAATGGAAGGCTGAAAATAATTTATCATTGAAGTGATTTGTGATTATTCACAAAAATTAAGAATGATAAATTTGCAAATGTATTTTTAAAGGGGAGCATTTTGTTCCCTTTTTTGTTTTTTACCACTCATAAATTGTAATTAAATCTATCTTTGCACAAAATTTAAAAATTGGAAACCGAGCAGTTTCTAAAATATTTTAAGGGGCAAAAGAATTTCGCTGAGATTCTTGAAAAATTTAACGCCCCCCCGTGTGAAAAAATTCACACGCAGGGATTTATTGGCTCAGCCAAAACCATTTTACTCTACAATTTATTTCAGGAATCGAGCAAAACCTTTGTTGTTTTACTGCTCGACCGCGAAGAAGCCGCCTATTTCTACGATGATTTAAACAATCTGGGATTTGCTGAAAACACCTTGTTTTTTCCATCATCTTATAAACGCTCCATTCAATTTGGGGACATAGAACAAGAAAATATTGTTCAACGAACGGAGGTGCTAAATAAGGTTGCGTTGAATGAAAAACCGTACATAATTATTTCTTATTCCGAGGCGCTTGTTGAAACGGTATTATCGCAGGCTGGCCTGGAAACAAATACTTTGCAGGTTAAAACTGCCGACAAAATCTCAACCGATTTCCTAAACGAATTTTTATATGAATACGGTTTTGAGCGGGTTGACTTTGTACACGAACCCGGGCAGTTCTCAATTCGTGGGAGTATTGTAGATATTTTTTCGTTTTCGCACGAAGATCCGTATCGACTCGATTTCTTTGGAGACGAAGTGGAGTCTATTCGCAGTTTCAATATCGATAATCAAATTTCAAAAGATAGCTTCCATAATATTACAATTGTTCCCAACATTCAAAATGAAAACATTGAAGGCGCGCGTGTTTCCTTAATCGATTTTTTTCAGGATGAGAGCATTTATTTTGGGAACAACCTAAATCAGTTTCTCGAACAGGTTACCGAAATTCATCGCCAAACTATTTTAGTTAATGCTGAACAGAAAAATATTCAGGAAACAATAGTTTCCGGCGAAAAATTAAAAGAACAGTTAATAGGAAAAACGGTGTTGGAATTGGGTTTCAATTCTGCTTTTAAATATACTTCGGAGATTGAATTTTCAAATTCGAAACAACCCATATTCAATAAAAATTTTGATCTGCTGGGCGACAATCTAATCGATTTCAGAAAAAAAGGATACGAAGTTTTTATCCTTTCGAACAACGAAAAGCAAATAGAAAGACTACAAGCAATATTTCGTGATACAGATTTGAAAGTAAAATTTACACCGCTAAATTTTATTTTGCATGAAGGTTTTGTAGATCACGATTTAAAATTTTGTTGCTACACCGACCACCAAATTTTTGAGCGTTACCACCGATTTCAAACGAAAAACAGAAAGGCGCAGCGCGAAGCAATTTCATTAAAAGAGTTGAATAAATTGCATCAGGGCGATTATGTGGTTCACATAGACCATGGAATTGGCAAATTTGCGGGTTTGGTAAAAACCGAAATAAGCGGTAAAATTCAGGAAGCAATTCGATTAGTTTATAAAGATAACGATTCGCTTTTGGTGAGCATTCATTCCTTGCACCGCATTTCAAAATACAAAGGGAAAGAGGGCACCGAGCCAAAAATAAATAAGCTGGGAACGGGCGCGTGGCAAAAGATGAAAAGCCGCACCAAAGCAAAAGTTAAAGACATTGCCAAAGAGTTAATTGCGTTGTACGCCAAACGCCGTGCAGAAAAAGGATTCGCATTTGCTCCAGATACCTATTTGCAAACCGAATTGGAAGCTTCGTTTATTTACGAAGAAACGCCAG
>JABMPI010000194.1 GCA_013203755.1 Bacteroidota bacterium | reverse complement strand
ATAAATCCAATAATTACAATTTTATCTATAAAAACAATGAGGTAAAACCCTCGAACATTGGAATGACTGGCGCCTGGGTTTCTGGCGGTATCGAATGGTGCGTTTTACATCATCATCGGGCATCTACAATGTTACAGATGGATTATAGTCTGGCAGAAAACGAGGATGGCAGTAAAACCATATTTATTGGAGAAACTGAACCTCGTCACAGAATGAGATGGACAGTGGGAGTTACAGTTCGTCCGGGCAAATCTTATTTCGAAGCAGAACTGTCAATTTATAATCCAACTCCTTATACAAATACATTTTTATACTGGGCCAATGTTGCAACACATACCAACGAAAACTATCAGACCATATTTCCACCCAGTGTGGATTTTGCAACTTTTCATGCAAAAAATGACTTTACGCGCTGGCCCATTTCTACCGAAGAATACAGAGGTCAGGATTTTACAGCCGGTGTTGACATCAGTTGGTGGAAAAATGTAAAACAATCGGCTTCGTTTTTTGCACACGATTTGAAAGAGGATTTTATGGGTGGCTACGATCACGGAACAAACAGTGGTACCGTTCATATCGGAGATCATAACATTGTTAAAGGAGCCAAACTGTGGGAATGGGGTTCAGGTCCCCGCGGGCAAGCAACCGAAGGACGGTTAACTGAAACCAGCGGACCTTATGTGGAAATTATGGTTGGTGCTTTCTCCGATAATCAGCCGGATTATACCTGGATTAGACCATACGAAACAAAAACATGGAAACAGTATTGGTACCCGGTAAAAGATATTGAGGGTTTTAAAAATGCAAATCTGAATGCAGCTGTTAACCTCGAACAACGTGAGGATAACAAAGTTTTTTTGGGTTATCATTCAACACAAAAAATAGATAAAGCACGCATTGTTCTTAAAAATGGTGAGGATGTAATTTTGCAAAAAGATCTGTCGATTTCCCCGGAAAAAGCTTTTGCAGAATTAGTTGAAATAGAGGGCAACTATAATTTTATTGATCTCTATACCGAAATGATAGATGCAGAAACCAACGGAGTGCTCATCTCATTTCAGCCAGTTGAAAAGAAACGTGTTGAAAAATTGCCTGAAGTTGTTGACAGACCGGAATCGACGGAAAATATTTCGACGGTAGAAGAACTGTACTTAACCGGCAACAGAATGGAACAGTTTTATAAGAATCCGAACGATTATTACGAGGAAGCTCTTACGCGCGATTCTACCAATATTCGAACCAATACTGCAATTGGAAATCAGTACCTTAAAAATGGCGATTACAACACAGCAAGAAGTTATTTTGCAACTGCAGCAAAACGCATAACACACGATTATACCCGGCCATCTACCTGTGAGGCATTGTACCTGCAGGGAATAACTCTAAAAGCATTGGAACTTTACAACGAAGCTATCGATACTTTATACCGGGCAACCTGGGATTATGCTTACCATTCAGCCGCTTATTTCGAATTAGCCCAGATTTCATGTGTAAAATGGGATTTTGAAAAAGCACTTCATCAAATAAATGAGTCGCTTTCAACTAACATGAAAAATACCAGAGCCATTGCTTTAAAAGCATCGATTCAAAGAAGGCTGGGTGACTATACAGGGGCTGTTGAAACTTTAGCAAATACTCCTAAAACTGATCCGCTTAATTTTAGGGTAGCAAATGAAGTTTATCTCATTGCAAAAGAATCGGGGAATTCGCATGAAGCCAAAAAAGAGTTGGTTTCACTCACAAAAAAAATGAGGGATTTTGATCAGAATTACCTGGAACTGGCAGTTGGTTATTTGAATGAAGGAATGCTCAATGAAGCAGAAGATGTTTTGCTCCGTTTCAAGGGGGAGAATCCAATTGTACATTACTATTTAGGATTTATTCAAGACAAAAATGGAAACAGGAATGAGGCGAAAGAACTTTTCAAAACAGCGCAGGGACTTTCTGAAGATAATTGTTTTCCCTATCGTCTTGAAACTGTTAAGGTATTTAAGACAGCCTTGGTATACAATGATAGTGATGGAAAGGCTAATTATTACCTTGGAAATATTTTGTACAACAAACAGCCTGAAGTTGCAATAAAATATTGGGAAAAAGCGGTAGAGAATGAGCCAAAATTAGCGATGGCCTATCGAAATTTAGGTTGGGGCTATTATCGTCATTATAAAGATTTTCAGAAAGCAATCCCTTTCTATGAAAAAGCAATTTCCTTAGATAACAGTAGTGCTATTTTATTCACCGAACTGGACCGGTTGTATGAATTAAATAATAGTCCGGTTGAAACCAGGGTAAAAATATTTGAAGGAAATGAAGTTGTTGTAAATAAGCGTGACGATGCTTTTGTTCGCCAAATAACCGTTCTTACACTGGCAGGCCAGCCTGATAAATCGGTTAAATATTTGAAAGATAAAGTATTTAGTTATCGTGAAGGAAATTCAAGAGTAAGAGAGGTAATTATTGACGCACAATTGTCTTTGGGATTAGAGTATTTAGCCGGTAAAAACTATCAAAAAGCATTGGATCATTTTTTATTGGCTCAGGTACCGGATGAAGAAGCGGGGAGTGCCAGATCGGGAAACAGGGATATTCAGGTGAATTATTTTATTGGTCAGGCCTATCAGGCATTAAAAAAGAATGGAAAAGCAAAAGACTGTTATAAATTAGCAACTGTTGCCGAAACTTCAAAAAGACCTGGAATTATGAATTATTATCAGGGTTTAAGTTTTCTGGAGTTGAATAAGATAACAAAAGCCAATGAGATTTTTAATGGTTTGATTGAAAATGGAGATAAAATAATCAATAAAAGCTCAGTGGATGAGGAAGATTTCTTTGCTATATTTGGCGAACGAGAAGAAGAAAATACCCGGAATTCCAAGGCTTATACTTTAAGAGGATTGGGTTATAAAGGGCTTGGCAAAACAGTTCTGGCAAAAGAAGATTTGAAAAAAGCAGTTGAATTGTCGGTAAGTAATTTATGGGCAAATACCGAATTGAAGGGATTGTAATTTTTTAAAAAGAATCACGGAGCAATAAAATATTTTGAATGAAAAATACATATCTCTTAATTTTAGTACTTATTTTTTCTGTTGGTTTTAGTTTTGCACAGCAAAAACCCAATATTCTTTGGATAACCATTGAAGATACTTCCCCACAATTTATCGGATGTTATGGAAATTCGAATGCACGAACTCCGGTTATTGATAAACTGGCAGAAGAAGGTGTTCGTTTTACCAACGCATTTTCAACAGGAACCGTTTGTTCTCCCAGTCGCACAGCAATTATTACCGGTGTAAAAACGTACAAAGCCGGGACCGGGAATCACAGAAGCAAATATCCGGTTCCGGACTTTATAAAAGGATTTCCGTATTATTTGCAAAAGCAGGGTTATTACACTTCCAATAACGTAAAAACCGATTACAATGTAGCCAGTCAAAAGGAGTTCATCAAAGAAGCCTGGAATGAAAGTTCAGGAAAGGCGGGCTGGTGGGACAGAAAACCCAGGCAGCCGTTTTTTGCTGTTTTTAATTATGTTGAATCGCACCAGTCACGCACAATGACGGAAACATATCAATGGTACGAAAAAAATGTTTTAAATAAACTTGAAAAGGAGGAAAGAATTGGGGATAACGAATTTGAAATGCCTCCGTTTTACCGAGACAGTCCTGAAATGCGAAAACAATTCGCACGCGTTTACAATTCCATAAAACTTACCGATAACAGAATAGGAGAGTTACTTGCCAGATTGGAAAAAGATAACCTGAAAGACAGTACCATTATCTTTTTCTATGCGGATCACGGAGAAGGAATGCCACGTGGTAAAACCAACGGGATTAATTTTGGATATCGTGTACCATTTATCATCTGGTTTCCCGAAATGTATAAACATTTATCGCCCTGGGGAACTTCCGGTGTAGTAACCAATGAACTTGTTGATTTTACAGACCTTGCCCCAACATTAATTAGTCTTTCAGCAGGAAAAATTCCAAAATATTTGGAGGGAAGACCGATGTTAGGGAAAAACCGCTCAAAACCAGCTGATCATTTGTTCCTCTCTTCCGACCGCTCTGATAACGGCATTGACATGATTCGAACCGTAACCGACGGAAAATATGTTTATTCAAGAAATTTTATGCCGTTTATTCCCGAAGCGCGATACATCCGCTACATGGAAATTGGAGAAATAAAACAGCAAATGCGCAAAGATTTGGCGGAAGACAAACTCAATCCTTTGCAAAAAAGTTTGTTTGAGGATCGTCCTGCTGAGTTTCTGTTTGATATTGAAAACGACCTGTGGGAAACTCAAAACCTTGCTGGCAATCCCGAATATAAGGCGGTACTTGAAAAAATGCGAAATTTTTTAAAGGAAGAAATCTTAAAATCACGCGATGTAATGTTTCTTCCTGAATATGAAATTGGTTTGCTTTCGAAATCAACCACTGCATACGAATATCGACTTGACAAAGCGAATTACCCGCTAGAAAAAATTTATGAGTCTGCTTCGCTTTCTGGATTTAGGGGGAACGACGTTGCAGCTAAACAAGCAGAATTGCTTGGAAGTTCAAATGAAATTATTCGTTACTGGGCAATTCTTGGGTTGAGGAGTCAAAGTGCAGAAGATTTAAAATCCATTTCAGCAAACATTGTAAAAGCAATGGAGGATAAATATCTTCCGGTTGCGGTTACTGCATCGGCAATTGCATACGAAATGTTCAGTAACCAAAAGGCTGAAGAAAACTTAAAAAGGTTTTGTGCAGATAAAAATTTACAGGTTTCATTAATGGCCATCAACTACCTGCTTTATACAAAAAACAAAGAACCATTTATCGAAACCATCCGAGCGGTGCATAAAATGGGTGACCGGGATTATAATGTAAAAGCGGCCTGCATGGATTTTTTGGGAAGTTTGGCACTTGTTCCCAACAATCCGGATTACAGGGAATAACAGAATATCCCTGCTGTCAGTTGAAGTCTTAACTTTTATAAATGAAGTTAATACAAGCTTATATTTATGTCATTGTGCTACATGATGTTGCACAAGTAATTGTCTAACAATGATTAGACCTATTGTTCCGTAAGTAGTAGCTCATGGATACGTGCATTCGGAGCAATCCTTTTGTGCAAAGCTATCCAGAGAAAGAAGCTTTTTCGTAAGAAAAGCCAAACCCGCGAGGTGGAGGCAATGACCATGAGCATTGGATGGTCTGGGAGCGAGGCTGAGTAGTATGGTTAACACATGTGAACCATTGATAAACGTCGTTAAAGTAAAACGAGCCAATGATGCTGACAGGCTCGAACCAAAAGGTAAGCAGCCAGCTGGCTTTATTTTGACTAAAGTTACACGGATATTAGTGCTGCCGGCGGATAGACGGAACCTAACCTACTCTTGTTACTTGTGTAAAACGTGGTAAGCCCGTATTCCTCCTAAGTGATTAGAAAAGTTTTCCGTAAGGTGGACCGCGATAGGGATGCGTGTAGAGGATGGTAGATAAAGCGAATGCCACTTTGTAATGAGGCAGATAGAGGTTGAAACATTACCTCGCACGAAAGTGGGCTGACTTCTACGTATGGTAATTCGTTACATGACACTTTTAGAATTTTTTAAAGGAGGAAAGCAAATGAACTAGATTAAAACATCGTGTGCACCACCTGACCAAAAGTGGGAAACTTGGAAAGACATAGATTAGATCAAGTGCCAACACTGGATTATAAAGCTACAAGGACGTATTGTAAAGGCTCAATTACTTCAATAAATGAGATATTGTCCGGTATTTGTATTTTAGTGCTTTTGTGATATTTTCTTATTTTTTATTTTTCAGAGCAAACTCAAGGCTTATTTTGAATCTCACAAGTCAATAAAATCATAAAAAAGGATTTTGGTTTTGGACGACGTATTTAACCTATAAAAGATTACTTCAGAATTTTCTGAAGCTTTTTTTTTTTTTGAATAAATTGAATGTTGTAGTTTTTCCCATTTTGTTTTTTAGTTTCGTACTTGAATATATTTCTTATCCAAAAAAATGAACCTAAAAATCAGTTTTATGAAACTACTTTTCAAAGCACTATTTATTCTTGCCCTTTCAATTTGGAATCTTACCCCGGCGGTATCTCAGGAACCTCAGAGATGGGGCATAGAAAACAATGGTAGTATTAAATGGGAAGTAAAGGAGAATGATTCTCATATGGACCATGTTGAAATGAGTGGATTACAAATCTCATCAATAGTTCATTACGGTGTAGAAGAGGGGGTGTTAAATCAAAAAATACGCCTGATTTTTCCAATGTTACGAACCATTCCCAATGATACTCATGGTAGTTTATTGTATGAAATTGATAACGAAATGGTTCCGCAAATCAGAATAGATGGAGTGGCAATCGAAGAGAAGCCTTCTGCTTTTTATCACAAAGGAATATTAAGTTATCAATCTAAAATGCCCGATGGTATAGAAATTAAACATCAATTATTTCCTTCCACTGATCAACCTGTATTCATCGATAAAGTTATTATTAAAAATACATCCCAAAAAACGGTTCAGGTTGAAATTCCGAACATTGAAATAGTGAAAATTACGGATAAAGAGAAAGGGGTTAATGGGGCATATAAAATCACTGTTGTTTCAAGCAAAAGTGGTATTTACAAATTGGATAATAAAGAAATAATAGAGTACTCAATCATCTATTCGGCACGTGTAATTTATGCTGAAGATCGTTATGTTTCAGTGGATTATGAATTGAAAAAACGGGAAGATTTAGTCGAAAATACTTTTTCGGATTTAGTGTTTGAGTCACCCAGCGAAGTTCTGAACAAAACATTTGACTTCGCGAAATTGAGAGCTGTTGAGAGTATTTATGCAACAAAAGGTGGATTAATGCATGGTCCGGGAGGAGGTAGATATTATGCGGCAATTTGGGCAAACGACCAGGCAGAATATGCCAATCCATTTTTCCCTTTTTTAGGAAATTTGGAAGGAAATGAATCTGCAATAAATTCATTCCGCCATTTTGCACTTTTTATGAACGATGATTTTAAGCCAATTCCAAGCTCAATTGTTGCTGAAGGGATTGATATTTGGAATGGAGCGGGTGATCGGGGAGATATGGCAATGATTGCATACGGAGCCTCTCGGTTTGCTCTGTCTTATGGTAAAAAAGAAACCGCTCGCGAGCTTTGGCCTTTAGTTGAATGGTGTCTCGAATATTGCAAAAGAAATTTAAATAGTGAAGGTGTTGTAAGTTCCGATTGCGATGAACTGGAGAATCGGTTTCCTGCAGGTGATGCAAACCTAAATACTTCATCGTTGTATTACGATGCTTTAATATCTGCTGCTTTTTTAGGGAAAGAGTTAGGTGTAAATCAAAATCAACTAGATCAATATATTGCGCAGTCGAAAGAAATGAAACGGTCGATTGAAAAACATTTTGGTGCAAATGTGGCAGGTTTTGAAACGTACAGATATTACAATGGTAATGAAGTGCTGCGTGCATGGATTTGCACTCCACTAACCGTTGATATTTTTGGGAGAAGTGAAGGAACTATCGATGCTCTGTTTTCTAAAGAGCTTTGGACAGAGGATGGTTTGGCTTCGGAGGCAGGAAAAATTACATTTTGGGACAGAGCAACACTTTACGGATTACGCGGTGTTTTTGCCGCCGGAGAAACGAAACGTGCAATGGATTTTTTCTTGTATTACTCAAAAAGAAGATTGTTAGGCGAGCATGTTCCTTATGCTGTTGAAGCATATCCCGAAGGGAATCAGAGGCATTTGTCGGCTGAAAGTGCATTGTATTGTCGGGTAATTACGGAAGGACTTTGGGGAATTCGCCCTGTCGGTTTCTCCTCATTTTCTCTTACTCCAAAACTCCCCGAAGATTGGGATTCAATGGCGTTGAGGAAAATTAAGGCATTTGATCAATCGTTTGATATCGAGGTAAAAAGAGAACAAGGCTATCTTGCTGTAAAAGTTTTTCATGCAGATAAAGTATTCTTAACAACTAAAGTGAAAAATGGGGCGAGGATAAACGTTGAGCTATAAAGTAATTGTACAAATCGTATTTTTGTTTTTTACATTATATATTTACAGAATTGAAATATTTGCTCGATGAATTATAAAATAGAACTACTTATGAAACGAACATGAAATTTAGCATGCTAATTTTACAAAAAAGCATGATTAAATTTCATCGAGAGTTCTCCGTCAGCTGACGGATTGCAATTGAAAATTTAAAATTATAAACGGATGAAATCTAGAAAAAGAATTATTTCTGCCTTCCACGTTGTTATTTTGGTATTGTTTTTCGTGCTTAATTCTGAAGCACAAAACAATGAGGGAAACATAAAAGTTGGTCCGCAACCTGATGGAAGTATTTTGGTTCCAACAAATCAGTTAATTCGTCCTGCCGGATTTCAGGTTGAATTTCCCGGGAGGCCAGTAGATTTGGCATTAATTCATAATAAAAAATTATTAGTGGTAAAAAATCGACTGTCGCTTGATATTATTCGCATTGAAGATAGAACCATTTTACAATCGTTACCATTGATAAAAAGTGGAAGTTCGTTTACCGGATTGTGTGCTTCTGCAGATGGAAGGAAACTATTTGTAACGGATGCAAAAAGCAGGATTCAAGTTGCGGTAATGGATGATAATCTGCTTTTCCATTGGGAAGATGCTATAACATTGCCAAAACCTTTAATTGGCGGCGATGTAGCTCCCGGAGGTCTGGCATTAGACGAACTACAAAAAAGAATTTACGTTACCCTGAACCGTAATAATTCGTTGGGTGTAGTAAATATGGCAGATGGAAATGTTAGCGAAATTCCAGTTGGGATTGCACCTTACGAAGTTGTGCTTGCTTCCGATTCAAAAGCGTACGTAAGTAATTGGGGAGGACGAATACCCAAAGAGGGAGAATCTACTTATAACACATCGGGCAGCCAGGTACTGGTCGACCAAAAAACCGGAATTGCAAATAACGGAACGGTTTCAGTAATCGATTTAACTACTAATAAACAAGTTGACGAAATTGAAGTAGGCTTGCATCCCAGCGCAATGGTTTTAAGCCCGGATAATTCCAAACTTTTTGTGGCTTGCGCAAATAGCGATGTTATTTCAGTAATTAATACAAGTACCGATAAAGTAATTGAGGAGATTCCGGTTCATATGGATAAGGATTTACCATTTGGAAGTTCGCCCAACGCATTAACAATTTCTAAAGACGGCAAAACGCTGTATGTTGCAAACGGTACAAACAATGCGATTTGTGTAATACAAATTGGAGTGCCGAGTAAAATTATTGGACACATTCCAACCGGTTGGTATCCCGGCTCGGTTTTAATCGATAAGGAAACAAATTTTTTATTTGTTGCAAATATAAAAGGTGTTGGTTCCAGAAACCAAAAGACAAGCAGAGCAGGTTACAAGACGCACGACCATATGGGATCGGTTTCCATTATTCCACTTCCTGATGAGAAAAAGTTGGCAGAAATGACAAATACTGTGCGCCGAAACAATTCCTTCGTGCAAAAGTTAGTCGCCAATAAGTTACCTAATAAATTAAAAAAGAAGGTGGCGGTTCCACAAGTACAATCGCAGAAATCTCATTTTAAACATGTGGTTTACATTATTAAAGAGAACCGAACTTACGATCAGGTTTTTGGCGATATGCCACAAGGTAATGGTGACAATAATCTGGTGCATTTTGGAAGGGAGATTACGCCAAATCATCATAAATTAGCCGAAGAGTTTGTATTGATGGACAACTATTATTGTAGCGGAATTTTAAGTGCAGACGGGCATCAATGGACAGACGAAGCATTTGTAACCGATTATATAGAAAAGTTTTTTGGTGGTTTTACCCGCAGTTATCCGTACGATGGCGATGATGCTTTGGCATATGCAAGCTCTGGATTTATCTGGGATAATGTGCTGAGAAATGGATTGACATTCCGCGATTATGGTGAATTTGTTGATGCCGTAATAGAACCTGAAAATGCAACTTTTATGGATATCTATCAGGACTTTTTAGACGGAACTGACAAGGTTAAAATTCGTGCTAAAGCAAATCTTGAACAATTGAAACCCTACTTATGTCCAACTTATGTTGGATTTCCGAACAAAGTGCCGGATGTGTACCGGGCAGCTGAATTTATAAAGGAGCTAAAGGAATTTGAAAAGAACGATAACTTTCCAAATTTCACAATAATGCTTTTGCCCAATGACCACACCTCGGGAACACGTCCCGGTTCGCCAACACCTCGTTCAGCAGTTGCAGATAACGACTTGGCTTTGGGCCAAATTGTAGAGGCAATTTCAAATAGTAAATTCTGGAAAGAGACATGTGTATTTGTTACTGAAGATGATCCGCAGGCAGGGCTCGACCATGTGGACGGGCATCGTACAGTTGGCTTGGTTATTAGTCCCTACACAAAACGGAACGAAGTAATTTCAACTTATTATTCTCAAATCAATATGGTTCGAACAATGGAGAATATTCTTGGCATTCCTCCCATGAATCAGTTTGATTTGGCCGCGGAGCCGATGACGAACTGTTTCACCAGCAAGCCAAATTTTGCTCCTTACAAAGCCCTGCCT
>JABMPI010000193.1 GCA_013203755.1 Bacteroidota bacterium | reverse complement strand
TCGTCGTAAACAATGTCGTAATTAATTTCGGCGTAGGTTAAAACCAGAGTAACTGCATCGTCCCAGGGTTGTTTGTTAGGAGGCGAATAAACCGCAATTTTAGGTGATTTGTTCATCGCTACTGCGTCCTGGTTTACATCTGGCTGAGCAATTTCATTTAATATTGCACTGGCTTGAGCATCTGCAATTGTTTCAAAACTTACCCCACGTATTACACATTCATTCTCAATTTCAGAATGGTGTTGAATCAAAAAACTACCTCCTCTGTAGTTCAATAGCCACTTTACTTCCACATCTTTTTCAAGCACCCAAAAAGCAATTCCGTAAGATTTTAGATGGTCTTTTTGAACTTCATCCATTGGTATTAAAAGGTGTACACTTTTCGCTTGAAAAGTGAATAGGATGAGAATTAGAATCAGGAAGATTTTATTTTGCATTCGTTACTATATTTCTGAAATAATACAACTGAACAACCTTGTTAGTTCATATTTAAAATGGTGCGTCAGAAGTTGCTGGTTTTTGCGTGTCGAAACTATTGTTGCTGGAAATGCCTGCTGCCAAACTATCATCATCCATATTCATTTTAGACGGTAAGGATTGACCTCCTCCAAAACCATCGTTAAATTGAACTTCTAAATCCATAAACTTAGCCAATTCCTTTTTAAATCTCAGATGAACATCGGCAGTGGCGCCGTTACGGTGTTTGGCAATAATCATTTCGGCGATTCCCAATAGTGAATTACCCGACTCATCTTCCGTAATTCCAAAATACTCCGGGCGGTGGATGAACATTACAATATCTGCATCTTGCTCAATCGCTCCCGATTCACGTAAATCTGATAGCTGAGGTCTTTTCCCTTCACGCGATTCAACCGAACGGTTTAGCTGTGAAAGTGCAATAATAGGAATATCTAACTCTTTGGCAATCGCTTTTAACGAACGCGAGATCATACTTACTTCCTGTTCCCGACTTCCACGGCTATCAGTTCCGGCAGTCATTAGTTGGAGGTAGTCGACAACGATAAGTTCAATTTTGTGTTGCATTTTTAACCGTCGGCATTTTGCCCGAAATTCAAAAATGGACAAAGCAGGAGTATCGTCGATAAACAGTGGTGCATTGTCTAAGGTTTTTATTCGCTGATTTAATTGCGCCCATTCATAATCTTCCAGTTTTCCGGTTTTTATTTTATTTCCTCCCAACTCTGTTTCGGCTGAAATTAAACGATTTACCAATTGCAATGCCGACATCTCCAATGAGAAAACAGCTGTTGGACGGCCGTGGTCAACCGCAATATTTCTTGCCATGGTTAATACAAATGCCGTTTTCCCCATTGCCGGACGGGCTGCGATAATAATTAAGTCGGTACGTTGCCACCCTGCTGTTACACGGTCTAATCTCGTAAATCCGGATGGAACTCCACTCAGTCCATCTTTTTGGTTACGTGCCTTTTCAATTTGTGCAATTGCTTCGCCCAGAATGGGCTTAATTGGGCGTGTCTCTTTTTTAATGTTTCCCTCGGCAACCTGAAAAAGGCATGCTTCGGAGAAGTCAATTAAATCGTCAACGTCAAGTGTGTCGTCATACGATTTAGTTTGAATTTCGGTTGAAACTCGAATTAATTCACGCTGAATAAATTTTTGCGCAATAATACGTGCATGGAATTCGATGTGTGCGGCAGAAGCAACCCGGCTTGTTAATTGAACAATGTAACCCGGTCCGCCAACCAAATCCAGGTGTTCGCGGTCTTTTAATTCCTGAGTCACCATTAAAAGGTCAATGGGCTTTTCTGCTGCCGAAAGAGTTTTAATGGCATCGAAAATCTTTTGGTGTTCCTCTTTGTAAAAACTTTTTGTGTCAATTACATCAGCTACAGTAACATATGCATCTCGTTCGAGCATTAACGCTCCAAGCACTGCCTCTTCTACGTCAACGGCTTGTGGAGGTAGTTTTCCGTACTGTGCATTTATTTGTTCTATATTAAACTGTGAGTTGGTTTTTTTCTTTTCAGCCATGTTTTGTCATTAAAAAAACCTTCAATAAATTGAAGATGGAAATATTTTGAGGAACTAAAAGTACACTATTATAATGTGGTGTTGGCGATTAATATTTTGAAGTTTTTAACCAGCGCTATTCACAATTGTTAATTATAAATTTTGGGTTAAACCATCGTCAATAATGCGCGAGATTATCTCTTTCAGTGTCAGTCCCATTGCAGCAATTTGTTGAGGAATAAAACTGGTAGAAGTCATTCCCGGAGTTGTATTTACTTCTAAAAAATAAAATTCATTGTCTTTTAAAATGTAATCGATTCGAACGATTCCTTCACATTCACAAAAATCATAAATTTCGGAACTAATAAACTGACATTTTTCAAAAAGGTCTTTAGGTAAACGGGCCGGAGTTATTTCTTGTGCAACACCGGGTGTGTATTTGGCTTCAAAATCGAAAAATTCGTTATCGGTAATTACTTCTGTTACAGGGAATACAATTTTATCTTCTCCAATTTTTACTAATCCACAGGTAAACTCAGCGCCATCAATAAATTGTTCTAATAGTGCTTCATTGCTTTCCTTCCACGCTTTTTCTATTGCCGGTTCAACTTCATCCAGTGTTTTAACTTTTGTAATTCCAAAACTGGAACCGCCTGCATTGGGTTTTATAAAAATAGGCAAACCTAATTTCTCAATAATTTCAGCGGCATTTATTTTTTCGTCTTTTGAAATTTTAATTGAATTGGCCATTTTTACACCGTAACTTCGCAAGTAATTGTTGCAAAACCATTTATTAAATGTTAACGACGACGAGTGTACATTGCAAGTTGAATAGGGAATTTTAAATAATTCAAAGTAAGCTTGCAAAATTCCATCTTCTCCTGGTGTCCCATGAATAGTAATATAAGCAAACGAAAAACTGATTTTTTCACCGTTTAATTGAAAACTAAAATCAGACTTATCGATTTCTGCAACTTTTTTGTCATTTTGAAAAACAGCCCACTCTTTTCCCTTCATTTGAATTAACCAGGGATTAAATTTTAAAGTGTCGACAGCATTAAAAACATTCGCACCACTTTTTACTGAAATAACAAATTCAGATGAGTCGCCGCCTGCAATAACTGCAATGTTTGGTTTATTGTTCATTTCTATTTGCAATATAATTCTCCCATTTATCAATTGCTGAAGCCATATCTTCTGGTAAATCGGAGTTAAATACCATTTTTTCGCCGGTAGTTGGGTGAATAAAACCTAGTGTTTTGGCATGCAAAGCCTGGCGTGGTAACACCTTAAAACAATTAATTACAAATTGTCTGTATTTACTAAAAGTGGTGCCACGTAATATCTTGTCGCCACCGTAGTTTGAGTCGTTAAAAATGGTATGGTTAATGTGTTTCATGTGTACCCTAATTTGGTGTGTACGTCCTGTCTCCAGACGACATTCAACCAATGTAACGTAACCAATTCGCCTTAACACTTTGTAATGTGTAACGGCGTGTTTCCCAAAATCACCTTCAGGAAAAACCGTAAATACCTGTCTGTTTTTTAAGCTTCTACCAATGTGACCTTCCACGGTTCCTTCATCTTCTTTTGCGTTGCCCCAAACAATTGCCTGGTAACGGCGCTCGGTAGTTTTTTCGAAAAACTGGAGTGCTAATTTACTTTTAGCAATTTCTGTTTTTGCAACCACCATTAATCCCGAAGTATCTTTGTCTATGCGATGAACCAAACCAGGACGGGGGTCTTCGCTATTAAACAAGGGTAGACCCTTAAAATAAAATGCCAAAGCATTTACCAAAGTACCGGTATAATTTCCATGTCCGGGATGCACAACTAAACCCGGAGGTTTGTTGATCACCATTAACTGGTCGTCTTCGTAAACAATGTTTAAAGGAATATCTTCTGCGATAATTTTTAATTCACGCCGCGGATAATCCATCATAATTACAATTTCGTCGCCGGGGTTTACCTTGTAATTTGGTTTTACCGATTTGTCGTTGGCAAGAATGTTTCCTGCGTCGGCGGCGGCTTGAATG
>JABMPI010000192.1 GCA_013203755.1 Bacteroidota bacterium | reverse complement strand
TTGTATCGCGTTCCTTTAAGTTTTGTTATTGAATAAACACCACACGATACAATGTTGCGGCAGCGGGGGCAATCGTGCGGTAGCGAGGACAGGTTATTACAATAAATCCGTCCACTTTCCGCGTAATGTTTCTTTTTGTAATGCTGTTTCCAATAACTCTAAAAAATTTGTTCGGGATATTGGTTCGGCTCCCAAACTTTTTAAATGTACTGTAGGTTGTTGTGCATCAATAAACGAAAAGTTATTTTTTAAAGCAAACTGTACCAGGTGATAAAAAGCCACTTTGCTGGCATCGGTTTTTGTGAAAAACATGGATTCTCCAAAGAAACAATTCCCTAAAGAAATGCCGTATAAACCACCAACCAATTCTCCATTATAATAACTTTCAAAAGAGTGGGCGTAGCCAAGTTGGTGCAGCTTTAGGTAGCCATCAATTATATCGTTGGTAATCCAGGTTTCGTCTTGGTCTGGTCGGGGAATGCGGCTACAATTTGTTATCACTTCCCGAAACGCGGTATCTACCCTTAGCTCAAAAGAAGCTCTTTTTATAAGCTGATACAGACTTTTTCGAAGTTTAAATTTGTTGGGGCGCAGTATCATGCGCGGATTTGGTGACCACCACAAAATGGGTTCGTCCTCGCAAAACCACGGGTAAATACCCTGGCAATATGCTGATAGTAAATATTCAGGAGAAAGCTCTCCTCCCTGTGCGATCAGTCCATCGTCATCTGCTAATTTCGGATCGGGAAACTCAATCATTAAAAGCAAATGTATTAAACTATGCGATATGCGAATCAAGAGTTGAAATCATTTCGTTATTAACCCGGTGTTTATTACACCAGATTGCTTCGGTTGCACCTACCAATGACAGATTTTAAGCTGCTTGTCATTTCGACGAAGAATGAGGAGAAATCTCTGACCTATGAAACAGATTTCTCACCTTCGTGCCTCAGGTTCGAAATGACAGATCAGATTATCTGTCATTAACTCATTATGCACAATAAAATTGAGTGAACTCTCCTCCCCTGCTGGTGCGCTGTTGTATCGCGTTCCTTTAAGTTTTGTTATTGAATAAACACCACACGATGCAATGCGGCAGCGGGGGAGGAGGCAGCGGTGCGAGAATAAGCATTGCATAATCTATTTTTCACCGGCTATTTTTTATTTTTTTAAAAATCATGTTAGTATCTGTTTCAATTAATTGATTTATATTTTTTGAATCAACAACTAACAATTCTAATTTATTAATCAATATGGTATCTGTTCTAAAATTATATTGTTTGAAGTGGAAAGTATCATTTTCGATTAAATATTCCCCAACAAAATTGTCAACTATTTTTCCTTTTTCAGCATATTCTTTGTACTTGAAAATCCCATTTATTAAACGCACTTCAATATACCCAGTTTCCTTAATTGAATAATATTTTTCTGCATTTGAATTTTTATAATCACTTAAAAATTTATCTACTTTATTATTTTGGGGATTTTTTTTCGAATAGGAGATTTGTACTGTATTTCCAATTGCTTGTTTTTTATCCTGTGTTCCAAGATTTATAAAATCAAAGTAAAATTTGTCATTTGCAGCATAAACATATTTTACCCGTCTCCTAAAAGTCTTTACTTCACGAGAAGGAAATACCTCTATAATTTTCCCATAAACTCTGGTTGTTTCTCCCATAAGAAAATGTGGATTATCAATAATATTCCAACCCGTAAAAGCAAAAAGAGAAACGAATAAAATCCCTATTGCCCATGTACTTCCTTTTTGCATATAATTATAGTTTTAAGAAATCTACCGATGCCATTGTGCTGTAAATCTGTCTCTGTGTCACCGTTTTTCGGCTTAATAAACTTAACAAGTTCTGTTTACAAACAAAAAGTATGCCGTGAGCTTTGTTGAGATTTTGGAGGTATGGAGTGTTGGTATTCTCATCGTGTGGCCTCGCATACATATAGAAGGGGCAAGGGAGAAAATTGGCGGCAACGGGGTGAGGAAACGGACAGATATCGTTATTCTTTCACTTGCAGCAGTTCAGTTAGAGAAACGGAGACACAGCAATTGCAAATCGGCGCGAGCGGAGGGGCAGGCGGGCCAAACAGTGTTAGTTTTATTGCATCCTCCTGTCTATTAACTATATTTGATAGAAGTTAGATGGATTAATTAGAAAAATACCTAATATGGAGCAGGACAAAAACAAGGAACAGGAAAAGAAAAAGGAAAACAGCCAGGATAACACAAAAAACTGGATCGATAAAGCAGAAGAATTTATTGACGAGACTGCAGAAAAAATACACGAAAGTAAAACCTACCAAAAAGCCGACAAATCGTTTGAAGAAGCCACAAAAAAGATTTTTCGGAAAGCCGGAAGCTTGTGGGGAAAATCGGAACATTATTTTAAAAACCAGAACGATAAAAAGGATACAAAATAGAATAATCCGAAATTTTCCTAGCTACTGCTAGTGCGCGATTGTATCGCGTTCCATTTTGTAAATATTACTAAATAAACACCAAACGATGTAATCGTGCGGCAGCGGGAGCGAATTTGTCTTCGTACTTCTTTTCTTTAAAGATTCTTACTTTTGACGGCTCAAACAGAAACATGCGGATTTTTCAAAATTTAGACCCACAGGAAACCAAAACTTTAAGGTTGCATTTGTTTTATAGCAGCATTGAAGGAGTGGCTGCTGGTGCTTTGATATTAACGGAGTTTATTTTTATCAAATCGCTAAAAGGAAGCAATGTACAACTCGCTTTTCTGTTTCAGTTTAGCATGGTGATGTTTTTATTTGCCATGGTAGCCAATGAAATTTTACGCCGCTATACGAAACGTAAAGTTTTGTTGCGTACCATTGCCATTGTCTCAAAATTGCCTTTGGTTGCATTGGCTTTTTTCCCAAATGTTAACAAGCTCGAGGGGCTTCCTATTATTTATCACACCATCTTTCTCGCCATCTTTTTGTTCTATTTTGTTTCAAAAATTGCCGTTATTCGATCCATCAATCAATATTTAAAGGGCAATTATAAACACGAAAATTTTGGGCGCTTGTTTGGCTATTCAGTTACAGCGCAAAAGGTATGCATGCTGGGTTCTACCTTCATCGCCGGTTTGTTGCTCGATTGGAATCCGAATTCGTACAAAGTGTTTTATCCCATTGTTGGCATTTTAGCCATTGTCTCCATTTTCCAGCTAAGCAAAATAAAATTCGTTCAAAAAGAAGAAGTAATTGATACGCCTTTGTGGCGGGCTCTCCTGCAGTCGTTCAAAAGGGTGTTCGACATTCTAAAATACAACAAGGCATTTCGGCACCTCGAAATGGGTTTTATGCTTTATGGTTTTGCCTGGATGAGCACCCACGCTGTTATTACCATATTTTACGAACGCGCCCTGCATTTGAATTATTCGAGTGTGGCCTTTTATAAAAATGCGTTTAATTTAATTGCCATAGCCTTTTTACCGTTTTTCGGACGGTTTATTGGCAAACGCGATCCCCGCCGTTTTGGTATCATCACTTTTGGCTCACTGCTTTTGTTTATACTGTTTACCTCATTAACCGAATACTACAATGGATACACCGAAGTATATGGCATTAAAATTTACTACATGTTAATGGTGGCCGTTTTCTTTAATGGCTTATTTATGGGGAGTATGCCCATTTTGTGGGGCATTGGCAGCTCTTACTATTGTAAGCCCGACGAAGCAGCCGATTACCAATCGGTACATCTTTTTTTAACCGGCGTGCGTGCCCTGTTTGCTCCTATTATTGGAATTAAGTTGTACGAGTGGTTTGGTTTTAGCCTTACTTTCGCTACGGGTATTGTACTGTTATTCTTTGCCATTTTATTGATGATATATTCCGAAAAATGCTTTCCTAAAAAGTAAAGGAAGAAGTTGGAAGAGATTGCTTCGGTCGTTCCACTCCCTCGCAATGACAGATTTTTATTTTTATCATCTCGACGATAGGAGAGATCTTTGGTGGGGAAGAGATTTCTCCTCGTTCCTCGTCGAAATGACAGCATTGATAAGCATTCTGTAATTTATT
>JABMPI010000191.1 GCA_013203755.1 Bacteroidota bacterium | reverse complement strand
TAAACACCTCAATAACTTTAATCAAAAAAAATATGCTGGGGTGTTTATACGAAGGAGGCGTTTTTAGTCCGTACGAAGGAATTGCTTTTACAACAATAAATATAGAATAATTATGAGACCTTACATTTTAGAACAAACCAACTGGAAACAGGTTAAAAGCCAGAAATACAAAGTAGCCATTTTACCCTGGGGAGCTACCGAGCCACACAATTACCATTTACCCTACGGAACCGATTCGCTGGAAACGGCAAAGATTGCAGCTGAAGCGGCTGAAAAAGCGTGGCAAAAGGGAGCAAAAATTATGGTGCTTCCAACCATTCCATTGGGAGTTCAAAATCCGGGGCAAATCGAATTACCGTTTTGTTTGCACACCCGACCATCAACACAAAAATTAATTTTTGAGGATATTGTTCGTGCCGTTTATAACCAGGGAATTAGAAAGTTGGTTTTGATGAACGGCCACGGCGGCAACGACTTTAAACCGCTAATTCGCGAAATTCAACCACAATTCCCGGAAATGCTGATAAGTTTAGTTGAATGGTTTAAGATGCTCGACCTTTCTGAATATTTTGAAGAAGGAGGAGACCACGCCGGAGAAATGGAAACATGTGTTATTATGCACTATTTCCCGAAACTGGTTTTACCGCTCGATGAAGCCGGAGATGGAAAAGCAAAGCAATATAAATTGGATGGATTTAAAAATAAAACCGCCTGGACCCCACGCCAATGGAATAAAGTTTCGGAAGATACGGGAGTTGGCAATCCTAAAAAAGCAACTGCCGAAAAAGGGAAACGTTATTTGGAAGATGTAACTACAAAAATTGGCGAATTCTTTGTTGAATTGGCTGAATGTGATTTGGAGGATATGTATGAATAGCTAATTTCTAGCATTCGATTTTGCATAATTTGAATATTCGCTTGCATTTGAAAGTGGTTATTATTTAGTCCATTCCGAAAAGTCAAAAAGTACGTCATTGCAAGGTACGAAGCAATCTCATGCTATTGATAATAAGTATGTTGAGATTGCTTCTCCGCCAACTGGTGGATCGCAATGACGAAAAATCACTTTTCGGAGCAGACTCATTATTTGAATCCTAAATTTAATAAAAAACAAATGATTATCATTTTTCATTTCACGTAAATTTCGGTACTTGCACACAGAAACAATTTATTAAACAATAGTCCTTATCAAGGATATTAGAAGTCATTCTGGAGAATGAATTTCACTAATGTCCTGAGCTAAATAGGTCAAAATAATTTTCAAACAGATGAAACTATTACTGATAAGTAACTCAACAATACCAGGTGAACCGTATCTGGATTATCCAAAAAAAGAGATAAAAAAATTCTTGGGAGAAACACCCAAAACTGCAATATTTATTCCTTACGCAGCTGTAACTTTTTCGTTCGATTTATATTGCGAAAAAGTAGAGGAACGATTTGCAGAAATTGGTCACCATGTTGTTGGAATCCATACATTCAAAAATCCTGTAAAAGCAATTCAGGAAGCTGAAGTAATTGTTGTTGGAGGTGGAAATACGTGGCAATTGGTTAGAATGTTGAACGACCTGAAACTAATGAATCTAATTCGCGAAAAAGTATTTAACGGAACACCTTATATAGGCTGGAGTGCAGGTTCAAATGTAGCTTGTCCAACTTTGCGTACAACCAACGACATGCCAATTATCGACCCAAAAGGTTTTGATTGTACCGGACTAATTCCTTTTCAAATTAACCCACATTATTTAGATGCTAATCCTGAAGGACATGGCGGCGAAACCCGCGAACAACGTATTGAAGAATTTTTGCAAATTAATCCAAATATTTATGTTGCCGGACTGCGCGAAGGAACCATGTTTAAATTGGAAGAAGGCAATCTGGAATTAATTGGAAGCCGCCCATGTCGAATTTTCAAAAAAGGAGAAAAACCTTTTGAAGTTTCAGCAGGGGACGACATGAATTTTTTACTCTAAAATACCATTCAGCGGGCAACGAATTGTTGTCCGCTGAATCGAAACACTTCTTTTCACCAAATCTTAATTTTTCAACCCACATCCTGAAAGAAATATCAATTCAAATCTCTACCTCTATGAATTCGCTACCTTTGCAAAATAATTTGAATTGAAATATGGAACTTTTCACCAACAGTTATTTTGCACTATTCTCTATTGTAGCTTTAGGGTTTGCTCTTGGAAGAATAAAAATCCTTGGTCTTTCATTGGATGTTTCGGCAGTTATTTTTGTGGCACTTATCTTTGGTCATTACGGGGTAATTATTCCCAAAGACTTCCAGTACCTGGGATTAGTGCTGTTTATTTTCACCATTGGAATTCAGGCGGGACCAGGCTTTTTCGAGTCATTTAAAAAGGACGGAAGGCAATTGGCAATTTTTGCAACACTATTAATTCTTAGCGCCGGAATAATTGCCATATTAATGGTATCGGTGTTCAATATCGATAAAAACATAGCAATTGGATTACTCACAGGAGCTTTAACAAGCACTCCGGGCTTGGCGGCTGCCATCGATTCTACCGGCTCACCACTGGCCTCTATTGGATATGGAGTTGGATACCCATTTGGAGTAATTGGAGTAATATTGTTTATTCGTTTCCTTCCTAAAATTTTAAAGGTCTCGTTAAGGGAATCGGAGAATGAATTCAATTCTAAAATAAATCAAGAATTTCCTGAAATTTTACGACGAAACTTTATTGTTGAAAATGAAAATATTGTTGGGAGAAGTATAGGCGAATTGCGAATTCGATTTATGACCAAAGCGGTGGTTTCTCGAGTAGTGAGCAATGGAATTGCAATTACTCCTTCGCCCGAAACAGTACTGTTAAAAGGCAATTTAATTAAAGCTGTGGGTACAGAAGAAGCACTTCAGAATGTAGAGTTATTAATTGGCAAGGCAACTGAAGAAGAGATTCCACTAGACCCAAAATACGACGTGCGTTCAGTTCTGGTTACCAACAGAGAAGTGGTAAATAAAACCATCGGACAAATAAATCTTTTACACACATACAACGCTACCATAACACGAATTCGCAGGTCAGGAATCAACATTTCTCCCTCTCCAAATTCCAAATTGCAATTTGGCGATAAACTGGTAATTGCCAGTAGCAAAGCCAACATGGAAATTGTTGCCAATATATTTGGGAACGACCAGAAACGACTATCTGATACTGATATTTTACCCATTGCATTAGGAATTATTTTAGGAGTTTTAGTTGGTAAAATAAATATTGCATTGGGTTCTTTTTCGTTCAGCCCGGGACTAACGGGTGGCGTATTAATTGTGGCCCTTGTTCTTAGTAGAATTGGAAAAACCGGTCCGGTTTTATGGACAATGACCGGTGCCGCCAACCAATTACTACGTCAATTTGGATTAATCCTTTTTTTAGCTGCCGTTGGCACCGATGCCGGCGCTGCGATTATTGAAACCTTCAATAAATATGGAATTCAATTGTTTCTATTTGGTGGAGTAATTACACTTGTACCAATGCTTATTGCCGCATTTATTGGCAAATGGGTTTTTAAAATGAATATACTAAGTTTATTTGGTGCAATTAGCGGAAGTATGACCAGCACACCCGGTTTAGCCGCCGCCGATTCAATGACAGAAACTAATGCACATTCAATTGCCTATGCAACAGTTTATCCGGTGGCAATGGTATTACTTATAGTAGTTGTTCAGCTTATTACACTCTTTGTATAGTGGATTACTTTTTATATGAATTTGGATTAATGGCAGATGCCGACCAGTTTTTAAAGAATTTCATCACACGCTCATTGTCGTAGTTTTTATCCTTCTCCAAAAATGCCGAATTTTGGGTATGTATTCTATTCCCCTTTCCATCTAAAATAACAAAAACAGGAAATCCAAAACGTTGTGGAAACCCAAGTTCAGAAAATATTTCTTCATTTTTATTTTTAGGATCGTAATTAACTTTGACAACTTCATAATTCTCTTTTACAAAAGAATTAAGTTCTTCGTCGGCTTTCAAAAAGTTATGGAATTTAACGCACCACGAACACCAATTCCCACCAATTTGTAGAAATACATGTTTCCCTTCATTCGAAGCTTTTTTAACTGCTTTGTTTATATCTTCCCTGGCATTTGCCTTTGGATTGTATATTTCAACTTCCTGTGCAGATACGGTAATTGCTGAAACAACCAATAATACTACTACGGCTAAACTTTTCAAATTCATAACTTTTATCTAATCTCTCCAAATCGATTTCATTTCAAAAATATCCATTTTTATTACTTCCAATTCTCCACCATTTGAAAAGAGCTCAACACCCTCAAGCCCTTCTTCCGGCGTAAAACAATTAGATATAACAGTTTGACCATCATTCGCATAAATTTCTATCGATGTACGATCCAAAAGAATTTCAAGTTTAATCTTGTTGTCTATTGGCATTAACGGAACGGTATTTCCCAACACAGACACCGTACCACGTTTTACATTGTATAAGATTTCCGTACCTGCCTTTTTTTTGCTATGCCTCAACATTAAACCAAAATTTTCCACTGTTTTTAAATCAAACTCGCCGATAATATGCAAACAGTCACCTTTAACCTTTTTAATTAAATTATTATTGCTAAGCCCTGGAAATATTACTTCTTTTTTCCAACTGTAGTCTTTTCCATGTAATTTTTCAATTTCAGAAATTGGCTTCCGTACAAGTTTGTAACCAAAGTTAAATTTAGTTACAGATAATTCGCTTGGAAAAGTCATTTGACCATTAAACGGCATCTCCGGGAATTTACCATCTTTCATCCAGGCAATCTGAATTGTGCGCCCATCCTCCTTGGGAATATTACTCCAGGTTTGTGTAGCATAATAGTTTTTCCCAAAATCACTTTTTAGTTTTGCCGATTCGGGAGTAAATGTTTCACCATCAAAATTTCCCATAAAATAACTACCATCACCATCAAAAAGTATCCATTTAAATTCATCTGGACGATTGGTTACTTGTAATTTTACCAAATCCGGGCATTCATAAAAACCATGAATATGGCTTTTCCACTCCCAATCTATCAAATTTTCTGAGGTATAAAAAGATACGCCCTTTGTTTTATCGTCTTCAGATGTTTTACGGAATAATACCATCACCCACTTTTGTGTTGGTTCGTGCCACATTACTTTCGGATCTCGCGCATCATCTTTTTCATTTAAAGGAATTATTGGATTTCCCTCAAATTTGTCCCAATTTCTACCTTTATCTGTACTGTATGCAATTCGCTGCCCACAATTCTGACTTGTATAAAAAGCAACTAATGTCTTTTCATTCCCGGTCTGTTTTCCCAACAAATTCTTTTCATCCACAATCGCAGACCCCGAATAAGCTGTACAATCAACCTTATCTTCCGAGTTTTCATCAGGATACAATGCAATTGGAAAATGCTCCCAATGAATTAAATCGGAACTAATTGTATGCCCCCAATGCATAAAACCCCATTCATTCCCTTTTGGATTATGCTGGTAGAACATATGGTACTCGCCATTGTAGTATACTAACCCATTTGGATCGTTATGCCAGTTCTTAATCGGCGTAAAATGGTACTGCGGGCGGTACAACTCATTGTAAATTTCCTTCTCAGGTTTCGATGAAATTAGTACAAGTACCACTATAAGAGCAAGCAAGGCTGTTGATAAATATCTCATAAATAATTTAATGTTAATTTTTATAAAGTGACTAAACTATGAAAAATAATTTGGATTTATTAAATATATTCATACATTTACCCTTGCAAACCCATAAATAAACAAAACTGCAAAAAGGCAGGCGCTTTTGGTTCACATAGTTTTATAGCTTATAATTCTAAGATTCAAGAGTATTATTTAAAAATGAAATTGAGGCAGAGAGTCTTGTTAATGTTGCATTGAAATAGTGTTTTTACAAACCCACTGATTTAAATTACAAACCCGTTTAATCAGGTCAAAAACGTATTAGCAGTTAACAAGTAATCGGCGTAAAATTTCAAAATCCTGACTTTAGTGATTTTTATTTAAGGGAGATTTACAAACCCTAGTTTAAATTGAGATGGAGCAAAAATTATTAATCATCCTTAACGTTGTAGCTTGCAATTTTAAGGTCAACAAAAATTTTATTACGTAGTTGAAATCAAGGCAGAGAGCTTGATAGTTGTATTGTTTTGAGAATTAATTGAATTTTCACAAACCCACTGGTTTATCAACCATTAATTGAATCCGATAAATCAGGTGAATTCACTAATTAACAGACTCTTATATCAACTTTTACGCCATTGATTATTTGATGCTTCAATCAAATTAAGATTAGAGTTTGAGTTACAAACCCTAATTTGAATTGAAATGAGATGGACGCTTATTTCGTTCCTGTGCATTATTGCTTTTAGCAACGCAATGGGACAAAAAAATGTTTTTACAAACAAAATTGAAGGACAAAGCCCAATTAACATCGGCTTAGATGAAGTAAACAAAAGGTTTACTCCACCTTCTGTGGACTTTCAACAATTAAAGTCTGGTTCTACAAATAGTAGTAACATCAATGTTACTTATGTTGGATTTCCAGAAGAGGCTAAAGTTGCATTTGAATATGCAATCTCCATATGGGAACAGTATCTTACAACTTCTGCTCCTATTTCTGTTCTGGCAAAATGGGAAAGTTTTAGTAGTAATATACTTGCCCAAAGCAGACCTTCAATGTTTTACAAAAACTTTGATTCAGCCCCGGTATCAAATGTATATTATCCCATTGCCCTGGTAGAAAAACTATCTGGAAGAGAATGGAACGATGATAAAGAAGCTGATATTATTTGCAGTTTCAGTAATAATGCTCCCTGGTACTTTGGTACAGATGGTAACACTTCTGAAACTCAATATGATTTTATTACAGTTGTACTGCACGAAATGGCACATGGCCTTGGAATTTCAGGTTTCCTTTCTGTTGTAAACGGAGTTGGTGAAATTACTAACCCGGGGAATACACCCAGTGCCTACGATTATTACATCTTTAATTCAAACAAACAAAGAATTTCTGATAATACAATTTTTAACAGTCCTTCTTCGGAATTACACAAGCAACTAACATCGGATAATCTAGATTTTGGTTGTATGCACGATAATTGCCATGTTGAACATTCATCAATTTATGCTCCAGTTTCATGGAAAGATGGAGTAAGTATTTATCATCTGAAAAGTGCTCAGTCTAATACAAATGAAGGCCATGAGTTGATGAGTCCTTACTTATACAAAGGAGAGGCTAATCATAATCCTGGCGTTAATACACTTAATGTATTATCTGAAATGGGTTGGGACTCAAATTCCTTCCAAGTTCAGGAAATTAAGGATATGGAAGAAACCGCAATGGAATTACCTATTCAAACAAAAATAAATAGTGATTTGCTACCTGAAAACTCCACTGTTCAAATAATATTTTCAACAAATAATTTTGTAACAAAAGACTCTGCAACTTTTTCATTCAACCAATCAAATGAATTATTTGAAGCAAAATTAGCTATTAATAGTTTCAAAGGAAAAGTAAAATACTACTTTAAAGCAACTACAACAAACGAAATTATTACCCAACCAAAACAAGCACCAACCAACCTTTTAAGTTTCAAAATTGGCACGGATTATTACTCTCCTTCATTACAGCACAATCCCTCGAAACTAGTGTCGAGTTATAACCCTACAATAGATTTTTCTGCGGTTGCTTCAGATAATATTGGAATAAAAGATGTAAAAGTTGAATACCAGATAAATGGAGTAGCTCAAGAAACATTTCAATTAAATACCGATAATTCAGACAACTATTTCGGGAAATTACAACTTCCTGTACAAGTAGCTAAAAACGATAGAATTGAGTACAGAATAATTGCAGAAGATAACTCATCCAGAAAAAATAAAAAATTCTTACCTGTTCAGGGATTTTACCAGATAGAAGTTTTTGAAGCTCTTGAACCAACTTCCGGCTACTATTCAGATTTTAATTCAATAGCCGATGATTTTACTACTACGGATTTTGAAGTTAATATTCCATCGGGTTTTAATAATGGTCTTCTTCATACAAATATACCGTACCCTACTTCTAATGTTGAGAGCGAAAAGTACAATTTAATAGCTCAGTTAAATCAACCAATAATTTTAGAAGAAAATGGACAGATGACATTTGATGAAATAGTTTTAGTTGAACCTGGAGAAGCAAGAACAGTTTTTACTGACGACCTATTTTGGGATTATGTAATTGTTGAAGCAAGCAAAAATAATGGAGAAAACTGGTATCCGCTTGTTGATGGATATGATTCTGGAATTAATGCATCATGGGAATCTAGATTTACAGATGCGCTAAAAAGTACTTCTTCAAGTGCTTCAGCCAACGAGAGCATGTTTTGGAGCCAATCCATTAATTTAACAGAAAACGCTTTCTTTTCGGCAGGAGATACTGTTATTTTCCGATTTAGATTATCATCAGACAAATCGGTAAATGGCTGGGGCTGGGCAATTGACAACCTCAAAATTCAAAATTTAAGTACTGCAAACGATGAAATACTGGCTGACACAGAAATAAATATGTATCCAAATCCATGCACAAATAACCTTTTTATTGATTGTATGGAAATGACCAATTCTTCTTCAGTTGAAATTAGTATAACCGATCTATTTGGAAAAACAGTTTACCGCGAAACCAGATACGACATTCAATATGAACCTAAATTAAAGGTTGACCTAAGCAATATTAGCACAGGCATTTATCTGGCAAGTATTACAGATTCGAACTCAAATTCTTTTACAAAAAAAATCATAAAAAATTAAATCATGAGAACATTATTATTTATTGCTTTTGCAGCAGCGTTTATTGGTCTAATTATTTCATTAATAGCATTATACAATGCTAGTATTCACAAGAAAAACACAACTGTGTTAAACCAACTTTAACTAATACAATAGATTAAAATATTTCACCTAAAAAATTAAATTATGAAAACATTATTATTTATTGCTTTTGCAGCAGCACTTATTGGCCTAATTATTTCG
>JABMPI010000190.1 GCA_013203755.1 Bacteroidota bacterium | reverse complement strand
TCCCTCTCTACGCGTAGAGAGGGACGATAATGTCGTAGATATTATCAGGGTGAGTAGTCCTGATATATGTTCTATCATTATAGGCTAGACTTCATATTTATGCCTTTTATACCTGCTCATTAAATCTATCTCCACAACGATCAAGGTTTAATATATAACTTATATTATTTACTATCTCTATTATTCCTTTGCTGAAATAACACATCTAAACCCTACGGGATAACCGCTTTGTTTTAAGTTTGGATCCAGATAATAGCGATGTGCACAGCGTTGCATACTCGGATCGGCAAAACGCGATGCTCCGCGTATTACTTTATATTTCTCTCCATACGAAGGACTGTCAGTTTTGTTTCCCGGATAGGGCTGATACCAATCGGCTGTCCATTCCCAGGCTCCACCTGCCATCCAATATGCTCCATCCGGACTTTTACCAGCGCGCCAGGCTGCGGTTTCTGCTATTCCATCGGGCTCGGCAAAACTCATGTCGTGCATTTCTCCCCAGGGATATTTACGTGCATCGGTTCCTCGTGCAGCCTTTTCCCACTCTGCTTCGGTAGGCAGACGTTTACCCGCCCACGTACAATACTCCAAAGCCTCGTTCCAACTAATGTTTACCACTGGTTTATCATCAGCCATCCACTCTTCTTTATGAACAGTTTCGTCAACTAATTTTTCATCGTATTTGTATCCTTTTTTAAATTTTGCGTATTGGCTGTTGGTTACTTCAAAACGATCGATATAAAAAGCTTCAACGTAAACTTTTTGTTGCGGAGACTCATCGGTATCACCAACGTTGCTACCCATTGTAAACTCACCCGCCGGAACATAAACCATTCCTTTATATTTATCTGGTTTGGTCACTGCCCACACCGGTGGATTTCCTTCGCCAATTTTTCCATCAGCAGTCAGCAACTGATGATAGCGAGCCTTCCAATAGCTTAGCAAGTAAAAATGCGAAGGCTCAATCCATGTTCCCTGAACTCGTTCTGCCCCATTACCTTTTCTAAGCATCTCATCAGATACTTTTCTCCAGGCTCCTTTCCAATCAACTAATTGTTTTATTGATTCTTCGTTAAATCCACCCTGATCAGGTATGTAATGATTATAAGTAATCTGAAGAGGTATGTTTTTACATGGATACTCTTTCAGCCAATAACGTTCCAATGCTGCCAGGTATTTATCGCGTAACGATGGATCTGTTTCATAACGCAATAACATGTAAATCCCTTTCATAAAATGATGTGTATCCCATGGTACATAAGGTGGTTTAAAAGAGGCAGCCATAATTGCCTCGTCTGCATATCCATGTTCATTAATCAGTTCCAGATATTTATCCTGATATTTTTCTTTTCCTGTAATGTGATAAGTTACTTTAAGTTGAAAAAGTGGTAATAGCGAGTTCAATTTTTCCCGGTCAAGCGAAGGACTGTAATTTCCCCAAAGGGTCATTTTTCCATCAACATCAACAAGGCGCATGTCGTTTTCAATAATTCGATCAGTAACTTTTGTTACCCATGCCTGTACCCTTTGTTTGTAGTTGTTATCTGCAACCAAATCGTAATACATGGCCAAACCATACATTAGATTTGCATAAGTATCCGAACTTGGGTCTCCAATCCAACGATAGCCAGGCATACTTGTTGATTGATGCCATTCCATAGGGAAGAAAAACCAATCTTCGTGGCGTTGTTTTACATCCGATTTATTAAAACTTCGTGCAATGCTACCTTCCACTCCGGTAACTTTCTCCAATATTTCAATGGCTTCGAAAGATTCATCGGCCCATTTCTTTACTTGTTTATCACCGGTTACTGCATATTGAAAGCTTAAAGTTGCCAAATATGGACCAGTTCGGTTTCCGCCATCTTCCTGATGTGCCGAAGAAAGATCGGCATTTCCTTCGGGGGGAAGCAATACACGCGGCATTACAATTCCGTACTGCATATTGTTTTTGTGAAGATCTTCCTGCAACCAGGTTGCTTTGTCGGCAAGGTTGGAGTATCCGGGATATGGATATTCTGTTATAGACGGTTTTTGTTGCGCAATACAATTAACCGTGAGAATAAAACATAAAATAAAACTTAAAAGAAATTTAGTTAGATTGCAAAACATAAATAAGTTGCTTTATCGTTTATTATTTATCCAAAATTACCCCTTTTTATAATACGAACTTTCAATAATATTGACCCTTTCTAATGATGAATTGGAAGGTTCAAATAAAAGCCTTATACGTTTTAAGCTTCCTGTTTAACTCGTACTGTGAAAAAACTTACTTGTTTTGGTAAAGTAGTTACTCGTTTTAAAAAACTAATTACTCGGATGAGTAATTTTGTTACTCGTTTCACGAAATAACCTACTCGGGTTGGTACCAGGTTTACTCGTATTCAGAAAATAGATGCAGGAGTGACCTTCCCAAAGACACAGGTTATTGCTGAATTGTTGTTGGAAACGATAAGCATGTGGAGAATATCAAAATTGTGATGAATCTTCATTTTGCTATACAAAATTTATCATTGTGCCAATTTATTGGGTTATCCTGAATATATTCTGAAATGTTTTGATAGGATTGGTTGGTGCGGATGATATGGTCGTAAAATCGGGATTGCCATGCGAAATCGGCGTGGATATTTCGGGCCTGTTTGGTAACAGTTGATTTAAATCCTGCCACAAACGATGAAATGGATCTTGGTGA
>JABMPI010000023.1 GCA_013203755.1 Bacteroidota bacterium | reverse complement strand
CTTCAATGGTTTTCGCAACAACTGCAACCACTTCAACTCCTTCAATAGATTGAAGTCCGCGAGTATGATAATCTGCAATGTAACCTGCACCTACCATTGCTATTTTTATATTTTTCATTTTCTAGACTTTTAGATTTGAGTAATGAGTACTGAGAGTAGATTATATTGGTTATAACACTTCTCTGTACTTAATTCTTACTACTCTGTACTCAGTACTAAATTAAAGCTTCAGCGTTATCATAGATTTTTTGTATCGAAGCAGCAACCATGTCCATATCAGCAGTTGTTCCCATTAAAACTTTATGATGAATACAAACTGATTCTTCTTTGTAAATGCGATCGCAAACCGGCAAATTGAAACGAGAAGGATCAATTTCACTCCAATATTGATCATTTAATTTATGACGTGCTGGTTTGGTCAGTGGCACATACAAATTACAGTTGTTTAACGGCTCATAACTTGCTGTTGCCTGAATGCCAATTTCAGCTGTTAAAGCTTCTCTGAATTTTTCTATTGACAAACTTTTAAATTCATCTTTGTTGTATCTGAAAGCAAAGTTGAAATAAGCCTCTTTGGTTTCTTTTGCGTCTCTACGCATTGGAGTTACTCCCGGCAATTCAGCCAAAAGAGAGTTCAGATGCATTCCGTTTTTATCTCTGTTTTCGTTTTGAGCAGGTAATCTTTTCAGTCCTTCAACTAAAATAGCTGCTTGAAATTCTGTGATTCTGAAGTTACCCGACTGGCAGAAATTACCCTGATCGGAATAAACTCCAGCACCTTTATCAACATCATCGTCGCCAGCTAAACCAATTGGACGGCGTCCGCAGTTGCGAAGGGCATCTAAACGCTCAGCCAATTCAAAATTATTGGTTGTAACCACACCTCCTTCACCAGCAGTTAATCCTTTAGACAGTTGGAAACTGAAGCTACCAATATCACCAATACTACCTGCTTTTTTGCCATCCCATTCGCCACCGTGTTTGTGGGCGCAATCTTCGATTACATATAAATTATGCTCTTTCGCAATTCTCAAAATCTCATCCATATCGCAGAAGCTACCATACAAGTGAACAGGAATAATTGCTTTTGTTCGTGGAGTAATTTCTTTTTCAATCTCTTTCGGATCAATACACCAGGTATCGTCGCAAATGTCTACCATAACTGGTGTTGCATTTACATCGGCAATAGTAGCAGCAGTTGCCTGCCAGGTCATCCCGGGTAAAATTACTTCATCGCCAACACCAATTCCGCAAGCTTCCAAAGCCATTTGTAAAGTTACGGTTCCGTTAGCTGCCGAAATTGAATATTTCACACCACAATACTCAGAAAAAGCTTTGTTAAACTCAGCTTCTTTTGGACCATTGTAAGACCAAACACCACTGTTCAATACTTCAATTAATGCTTTCTCTTCTTTTTCATCCCACACAGGCCACTGTGGCCATGGATTTGCTTTGGCATCGCGCATTGGTACTCCGCCGAGTACTGCTAATTTTGTCATGATTTTTTAGTTTTATTATTTTTTGGTTTTCTTATGGTTTTTTGAATAAAACTACCCATTCGGGTAATCCTAATTCTCAATACTATTCTTTATTAAAAATTGTCTTGTTATTAACTAACGGTTTTGCCCAGAATCCGATACTAAAAATAAAGGCCAACGGAATAAATACGAACATCATTCCACCTCTTAAACCAATTGCATCTCCAAGAACACCAACAATTAGCGGAACGATGGCTCCACCAATAATTCCTGAACAAAGTATTCCTGAAAAAGCTCCGTGATGATCTTTTAATGAGTTTAAAGCCAGCGAGAAAATAACCGACCACATAACCGAAGCAAAGAATCCAACGCCAACAAATCCGTAGTATGCGATCATTCCACTTCCTGTTAATAATGCAGTAGCTAAAGAAATCATTGCTGCAAGTGAAAATATTTTAAGAACCAATTTACTATCCATTAGTTTTAGTAATCCCAGTCCAAGGAAACAACCCAAAGTTAATAACAGCCAAAAAGTTGAGATTGCTTTTGCGCCTTCAACCTCAGGATTCATGCCGTGGTAATCTGATAAGAATTGAGAAATCCAACTTGCTACACCCTGTTCAGTTCCAACATAGGCGAATATTCCAAAGAAGAAAAGAACAACATATTTGTTTTTGAGAAGCTCCTTAATTGTATCGAAACTTCCAACTTTTTCATCTTCTTTCAATTCTACTTTTGGAAGTTTAAAGAAGAATACAACAATAACCATTACAATGGCAACCAATGCAAAAATCCAATATACAGAAACCCAAGTTAGATCTTTTGGAACTAAATTATCTAAAGTTGACAAGAGGATATTTGATGTATTGCCAGCCGATAGATTGGTAACCAAATAGGAGTACATTAGTGGACTTAAAAAAGATGCCCCACCAAAAAACAACTGCGCCAATACCGAGGTAAATGCAAAATTTTCTTCGCCACCAGAAACCCGCAATAAAGGATTAATAGCCACTTGAAGAATTGCCATTCCCAACCCAATTAAGAATAGTGAAATTAGATAAACTCCGAAACTTGGAAATAAAGAGAATAAAAAAGCTCCAACAGTTGCCAACACAAAAGCAGCCAGAATAACTTTCTTTTCTTTAAATCTTTCGGTTAACATTCCTGCCGGAATAGACATTACTCCGTAGGCAATAAAAAACGAAAAATTAAGTAATCCGGCCATTCCTTTGCTAACACTAAAACCTTTAATTACTTCAGGAATTAGGGGGCCAATAATATTGGTTAGAAATGAGATTACAAAAAAGATAAATAAGATTAGGGTAACAACGAAATAATTTCTTTTCATAATGAAGTTATATTAGTTTACG
>JABMPI010000189.1 GCA_013203755.1 Bacteroidota bacterium | reverse complement strand
TGTTACAACGCAGTTTTTTGCTTTGTTGTGAATAAAAACAACTATGCCTAATTTCCCGAAAAGCTACCTGCATTGAGTATATTGCAATATATTTTTTTATCATAATTTATCTATTTCAATATTGTTTGATGTGTATATTTTTCCCTGATCGTCAATAATTACACATTCTATTTGTGGTAATTGATTAATTCTATTCAATCCTACTTCTTTACCCATTACAAAAACAGAGGTAGCCAAAGCATCTGCCAATTCCGCTTTTGGTGCAAAAACGCTTACACTACTAATACCACTGCACGGATAACCAGTGCGCGGATCAATAATGTGTGTATATCGCTTATTATTAAAAACAACATATTTTTCGTAATTGCCAGACGTTACTAAAGCACCATTATTAACAGGCAACAATGCAAAAGCGTTATTCTTGTTTAAGGGATTTGTGATAGCGACTTTCCACTCTTTTCCATCGGGTTGTACACCCCAAATATTCATATCTCCCGAAGCATTAATAATACCTGAAGAAACTCCCATTTTAATTAAAAGTGATTTTGCCTTATCAGCTGCATATCCTTTGCCGATTGCCCCAAACCCAATTTTCATTCCTTCCAATTTTAGAAAAACAGTACTTCCCTCTTTGTTTAAAAGAATATTTTTGAAGCCTACTTTAACTACCGAAGCTTTAATAACTTCATTGGAAGGCATCCCTGACATACTGCCATCAAACTTCCAAACCTTGTCCATACCAGCATAACTAATATCAAAAGCTCCATCGGTTAGTTTCGAAATACCAATGGCTCGTTCTATCAATTCAAATAACTCTTTATCAACTTGAACAGGTTTAATACCTGCATTTTTATTAATGTCTGAAGTTTGGGAATTAGCATCCCACGATGAAATTAGTTTTTCAATTCTCGAAATCTCATCGATAGCAAGGCTAATATATTTGTTTGATTGAATGGAATCTGAAGCAACAACAGTAATATCAAAACGATTGCCCATGAGCAATAAAGTACGTTTATAGATTTTCTGTGCAGTTGCGACAGAAGTGAAAAGCACAAGGAATGCTATAACAATTACGCTCCTCAATTTCTATAATATAAAAGATTCCAAAAGATTAATATACTCCATGGGCTGTATCTTTTTATAGCCAGTTGCCCCTAAAACCTTACCCGCACTATTCAAAACTACAACATGTGGAAAAAACCCATTTGGGTTATAAATTTCGGCAAGTTTGTTATTTTTTATTTGTTGCTCCGACAGAAGGGAATTTTTCTTTTTTCGTGGAAAATCAGCTTTTAGCATAACAAAATGAGTTGCCGCATACAATTTAAATTCTTCGGTACTCCAAATTTCGAGTTCTAATTTCATGCATGGAGCACACCAATCAGACCCCTGAAAAACAAGTATTATTGGTCTGTTTTTTTCTTTTGCTATTTCTTTCGCTTTGTCAAAATCGTTTTGCCAATTTTGAGCAAATGCAATTGAAAATCCAAAAACCAGGAACAAGGTCAATACATGATGTTTCATAAAATATATTTATTTTTCGAAATATAGAACTTAAATCTATTTCACTCTTGTTAAACAATATTTTATTCCGTTAGTTCAGAAATTGTTATTTTAAACCTAACGTTTAATTAGCTGCTTTCGTATTTTGCGAGCTACTCTCCCCTAACAGGTGTTTTTAAATTCCAAACCAACAAGCTGACTTTGGAGAAACAACCAACTCTACCTTAATACAGCTCTGTTAAATTTGATTGAGCAAAACCGTATCTCCATTTTCTCTGGCTTGGGTGTAATTGTCTATTAAGGCGGAAATCTCTTGTTCTGGTTTAGAATTATCAGCTGCGTCTTGTGCAAATAAGAGAGTAGTGATTGTTAAATGGAACAAGACAAAAAGGAATATATTTTTTATAGGTTGAATCTTTTATATAACTGTATTATTATTTTTAATTTCCTTTTTAACAAAAAATAATTTTTCATTTTGAAACTAAAATCGCTACCCATTCCAATTCTCCCGGAGCTTTTAATTTAACAATCTCACCACCTTTCACCAGATTCCCATTTTGAGTTTTACCTGTTCTGATTTCTATCCATTCCAAAGAAAATTCAGAATTAAATTCAGGCAAATCCAAACTCACTTCGCCACCATTAGTAAAAAACAAAACATAGGCTTCTCCCGGCTTTGAAGTCAAGAAGGCTTCATTTTCTTCTCGGGCACTAAGTAAAGAATTCCCTGGTTGTAACTCCCAAAACTTTGTAAGCGATTCAATTTGTCGTGCTGCTTTTACAGAGGCCATCGACAATTCAGATAATCCTAACCCAGAATACTGTCGGTGAAAACGTGCTGTTGCAGCGCCACCAATAACATGCCGCCACCAACGTTCAATACCATCTTTTGTAATTCCATGACGACCACCGTCTGCACCATAGGTTTTTACCGTATTTAGCGGGCGTGGTTGTGTTGAAATGTAATTGCGCACCCACTGAAAATTATCCCAATGCACCTGCCCCTTTTGCTGATTATTCTGCGACACATCGCAAAAAACATAACGTTCCGGATGATCGAAAGTGCGTTTATGAGACTCTGATTTCAGATCCCAGCTGTCCCACATTTCAGTAATACAAACCGTTTTATTCAATTCTTTAGCTTTGGTTTGAATCAATTCAGCCCAATAAATTGCCCACTCCTCTTCTCCAGAAGTTTCGTTGTCCATACAATATAAAACATGATTGTATTTTAACGAAATAGAAAGTATCTTTTCAACAAATCTATTTTGATAATTCAACAGTAACTTATTGTTTTGTTGATTGAGAGTTGTAAAGAAAAAGGGTTGTTTATTTCCTCCGGGGTGGTCAGGATAAGAACTTGCCAGACCCGATTCTTCTTCAGAAAAATTCACATTATTTTTAGGATTATAAGGATGTGGCAGCCAGTTATTTCGAGAAAAATCAAATCGATCCCAAACTTCAATTTGCACAATAATATCTCTTTTATTCGTCTCTGCTAAAAAGAATTCAAAGCGTTGCCAGTATTCATCGTTCCACTTTCCCAAATCATACTTTCCATTTTCAAGTTGAAAAAACGGGTACAACTCATAACCTTTATCTTGCCGGTCGCTCATCGTATTCCGAACATAGTTTGCGCCAACAGCTTTCATCGAATCTAAATGTGGAACCAGTTTATCAGCCGCCCATTGAAACAGATTGTCGTCGCTACTGGCTCCCAACAACAAAATAGGATCACCTTTATATTGCCAGTACCACGGATTTTCCAACCAGGGTTGAATACGGTTTTTATCGCTGTTTTTATGTTGGCATGCCGTAAAAATAATTGCTAATAGTATTGTGAAATAGTTCAATTTACCTTTTGCTTTATTTTTTATTTGATTGAATACAGTAACAATT
>JABMPI010000188.1 GCA_013203755.1 Bacteroidota bacterium | reverse complement strand
CATATCTATCATTATTTCAAGCAAATATAATATTAATTAAGTAAACACCTCAAAAAAATTAATTGTATTAATGTAAGGGAATTACGATTTTCCAATACATTAAAAATCTTAATGATTATGAAACTTACAATCTTTCTGATCCTTTTTTCTGTGCTTGGTTCAATTGCCAGCGATTCTTATTCGCAAAGCAAAAAACTAACATTTGAAATGAAACATGTCACCGTTCAGGATATCCTTTCTAAAATAGAGGATCAAAGTGAATTCTATTTCCTTTATAGCGAAAAAGTGATCGATGTAGAGAGAAAAGTATCGGTTCATGTTGAAAATACAAACATAGAACCAGTACTTGACGAACTATTTAAAGGTTCAGATGTTGCTTATGTTGTTAAGGACAGGATTATTGTTCTTTCTTCAGCAGACATTATTAATGAAACGGCAGAAGCCGTTTTTCAACAATCGCCGGTTACAGGTAAAATTGCTGATGAAGACGGAAATCCGTTAATCGGCGTAACCGTTTTTGTTAAGGGCACTACAAACGGAACTGTATCTGATGTAAACGGAAACTACCAAATTAATAATGTACCGGAAGATGGAACATTGGTATTTTCATTTATCGGTTTACAAACTCAGGAAATTGCTGTGGATGGTAAAACACAGGTAAACGTTACCATGCAGGTCACTTCTATTGCACTCGACGAAGTTGTTGCGGTTGGATATGGTGTACAGAGAAAAGTAAACATGACTGGTTCTATTACTTCCGTAAAAACTGAAGAGCTACAAAATATACCAATGGCTAATCTTTCCAATGCTATGGCAGGTAGGGCTCCTGGTGTTACTGTTGTTGGTAATTCTGGTTTAGCAGGTGCTACTTCAGATGTTCGGATTAGGGGTAGTTTTGCAGAACCCTTATATGTAATAAATGGTATTTTAAAGGGCAAGGCAGATTTTGATGCGCTTGACCCCAACGAGGTGGAAACCATTAACTTTTTAAAAGATGCCGCAAGTGCTGCCATTTATGGTTCGAATGCGGGTAATGGGGTTGTACTTATTACCACTAAAGAAGGTAAAATACAAAAACCAATGTTTAATTATAAAACCTCGTATTCAACTTCGCGTACGACACAACCCTACCAAAAATATACGGCTACCGAGGAGTTAACATTCATGAATAATGTTAATGTTACCAGAGGGCAGCCTAAACAATTTGGTTCTGAAATTTTTGACTACTTCAAAGACAAAAATTACGACGTTAACGATTTAATCTGGCAAAACCCGTCTATTAAGCAACACAATTTAAGTGTAAATGGAGGGTCAGAAAAAATAACCTACTTCTTGTCCATGGGATACCATGATGAAGCGGGATCGTATCACAATACAGATTATAAAAGGTATAACTTCCGTTCTGACGTAACTGCAAAAATTACCGATGCATTTAAAGTAAGGGTAAACCTTAGTGGTAACCAAAGAAATGCCGACCGATGGTACTGGCCCTATGATGGAGCTGAAGACCAGAGAGTAGGGGACTGGTACAGAGCGACCTTTAATTGGTCTCGCTTGTATCCTTTTTATGTTGATGAGCAGGGAAACCCTACCAATGATACCGAACAATTTCCTGTAATGACCGGTGGATATCATCCACCAGAAATTATGCTTCATGGTGGTTATCGGCGTTCTACAAAACGCACACTTGATGGAATAGTTCGATTCGATCTTGATTTGGGCAAATATATAAAAGGATTAAGCACCAGTGCGCAAGGGCATCTAACTTCATACGACGATAATTCGAAAGCACTTGTTTTGCATAATAACTGGTATAAGTTTCAGTCCGGAAGTACAACAAATAAATTTATTCCCGGCCCTGTAGATCCTACACTAACCGCAAAACACAACCTTAGCTCAGGATACGAAAATATTCAGGAAAGAGTTAATTTAGGAAGTTCTTACCAATTTAACTGGTATGTAAATTACAACCGTGAATTTGGAGACCATAGTATTAATGCTGTTGCAGTTTATGAACAAAGAGAAAGCGATGGTAAATATTTGTATGGCCGGGCCAATGAACTGTTGTCTTCTTCTATCGATCAAATTTATAATGCTTCAGGCGATACGGAAAGACGATGGTTCTCCGGAAATGAAAGTCAATTTGCAAGTGCTTCATGGATTGGTCGTGCAAATTATAGCTTTGCATCGAAATACATTGCTGAATTTTCTTTCCGTTACGATGGCAACTACAAATTTGCACCTGAGCAACAATGGGGATTTTTCCCATCGGGATCGTTGGCCTGGCGTATATCAGAAGAAAACTTTTTACAAGACGTAAGTTGGCTTAGTAATTTAAAACTGAGAGGTTCGTACGGAACTACGGGTTCAGTGGTAGATGTCAATGGAAATGCCATTGGCGCATGGAACTGGACAAATACTTACCAGAAAACTACTGGGTATGTATATGGTAGTTCGTTACAGGATGGGTTGCGACCCGGCTCAATGCCAAATCCTGTTATTACTTGGGCTACAGTATCAAATTGGAATGTTGGCCTTGAATACGGTTTATTAGACAATAAATTGAGAGGAGAATTTGATATTTGGGGAAAAACGATGAGTGATATTTTGGGAGCTCGGACAGGTTCTACCCCAAGTACTTTGGGTGCCAGTTTGCCCTGGGAAAATTATGCGGAACGGTCGTGGAATGGATTTGAGATTTCTGCCAACTGGAACGATAAAGTTGGGGAGTTAACCTACCAAGTATATGCAAACATGGGTTATGCTGTTGACCAATGGGATATTTATGATGAGCCAGAATCTTATACAGATGGTACTTATACAGACAATTGGAGAAGCCGGGTAGGTAAACCTGCAAACCGTATTTTTGGATTAATTTCAAAAGGAATAATCCGTACACAAGCAGAATTGGATGCAATTCCTGATGGTTATACTGTATTTGGAAGACAACCTCAAATTGGTACTTTATTATTTGAAGATATCCGCGGAGCAAACTACGCTGACGACCCTGACGGAAAAATTGACGGGAACGATAATACTTACCTTAGCGATAATGGAGCACCACGGATAAATTACGGTCTTGGACTTAACCTGGAGTGGAAAGGCATAGCTGTTAATACTCATTTCCAGGGAGTAGGCAATTACGACAGAATGGTTTCTACCCGAAATGGTGGAGGTGTATTTCAGGTTGGACGACCTTATTTTGCGCTTTGGAAAGACAACTACTGGACTCCGGAAGATCCGAATGCCAAATACCCAAGAGCAGGAGCCAATTGGAGACAACACGAATTTGGAGGTAATGCATCATCGTTCTGGATTAGAAAAGCTTCCTATTTACGTTTGAAAAACCTGAATATTGGATATACACTTCCAAGCCGATGGTTTAATAAAATTGGTCTTAGCAAAGTGCAAGTGTTTGCGAATGGTACAAACGTATTTGCTATTAGCCAATACAAAGAACACGATCCGGAGCAGGCTACGCTTGACTCTTATCCGCTAATGAAAACGTTCACCGGTGGTGTAAATATTAACTTCTAAAATTTACAGAAATGAAAAATATAATAAATTACAATAAGGGAATAACTAAAATATTTAGTTTACTACTATTAATATTCATCATTAGCAGTTGCGGGAATGTATTGGATGAAGTGGAAGATTTAAGCAATTATCCGGGACAAGGAACTTTTGATGACGAACAAACTGCAACCGCCTATTTAGCTGCTTTGTATCGTCAAGCTTTACCTGTATCATGGCCAATAAACCAAGGAAATTGGTCTGATGAAAACGGAAGTATTATTGGAGCTGGTTGGATTGAAACAGATAATGGTACAATGAAAACCTGGCCCTATGTTGAGATTCGCCGGATTAATATCCTTTTAAAAGAGGTTCCGGAAGGAGCAATTGCTGAAGACAAAAAAGCACCGCTTCTTGCACAAGCCAAATTTTTAAGGGCATACCATTACTTTAAAATGGTTTATTACCACGGTGGTGTTCCAATATTAAAAGAACCTCAGGAATTGACTGATGATTTGGAAGTTCCAAGAAATTCTACTGCAGAATGTTTCAATTTTATTATTGAAGATTTAGATGCTGCAATTGCAGGTTTACCCGATAAATATACCGGAAGTGATTATGGTAGAGTTGATAAAGCAGGTGCAATGGCTTTTAAAGGCCGGGTATTGTTATACAAAGCATCTCCTCAGTTTAATTCATCTAATCCTTACGGAAATCAATATTGGGCCGATGCTTATTCTGCGAATAAATCAGCTAAAGATTTCCTCGATTCACACGGATATGGTTTATTAGAAAACTACGTTGATATTTTTGAAACGGAAGAGCACAAAGAAAATATCTTATCGGTAGTTTTTAAAGACCCAATTAGGTCTGACGGACGAGGAGAGCAAAGCATACGTCCACTTTCTGAGACTAAAAATGCGACTGGTGGTGATCAACCTGGTTGGGCTCTTGCTGCAGCTTACCCAATGAAAGATGGGAAAATGCCAGGAGATGCTACTTCAGCATATACCTACGATGTACAAACCTATTGGATGAATCGTGACCCTCGTTTTGCTGCCAATTTGGTTTGGAATGGTGGGTTCTATGAATTAAGCGGAAAAGCAGGACGTCGTCAATATACAATGGCAAATCTTATAGATCCTCAGGATGCATTTGGATATGTAATTCAGGGTTCAAGCTTTTACCGGACCGGATTGTGGTGTAGAAAAGGTATTAATGAAGCGAATGTTTCTGAATTGGTATCTACCAACGATTACGACTGGCCGGAAATTCGTTATACCGAAGTGCTTTTTAATTATGCAGAGGCAGCTAACGAAACAGGAAAGTCTCCCGATGCTATTCAGGTGTTGAAAGACATTCGCGAACGTGCAGGTATTGAAGCAGGTACTGATGGGATGTATGGACTAAAAGCAGGGATGACCCGGGAAGAAGTGCGCGAAGCAATTCTTGCTGAGAAATTCATTGAAATGGCTTTTGAAGGAAAACGTTTCTGGGATCTTCGCCGTCATCGTATGTTAGACCGTTTAGACGGTATGCGTAAATATGGTATTATGGCTTTGACAGTAAATGGAAGGGATGCTACTGAACTTACAGCAGATGATGTTCAAAAAGCTGCTAAATCAGAGATTCTTCCAACAGAATTTTACTCCGAAGTGGTGGAGTTAATTGCAGGTAGTGGTCCAACGCAAATGGTAATGCCGGAGACTTATTATTTCTTCCCTATCAGATTAAGTGATATCGATAAAAATCCGAACCTGGAACAAAATACAGGTTGGGGAGGTAATTTTAATCCTGAATTATAATATTATTATTATTAAAGATAAAGGGGGACAGTATGTTCCCCTTTTTTTACCATTACATGTCAAGCTCTTGTTATACCAATTGTACTTCAAAATGCCACTTAGCAATTTTAGAAGTTTACAGTGGTAAATGCCAATACTACAGCAAAGGAGTACACTGAGCGAACTGATAGTACGTGACACTTGGTTGTAAAATCGGTATTATTTGGAGTCTGCCCTGGTAAAATATGGATTAAAGTCTTTTTAATTTTAAAGAGGATTTAAGTAGTTCTATTCGTCCAACATTTACAGAATAATAAAACTCAATCATGAAAAGATTACCCCTCCTTCTTCTTGTCTGTACCTTCTTAATCAATGCTACAGTGTTAGGGCAAAGCATTAATTTCAAAGGTAAAATTGTTGATAATGCAAACGATCCGGTCAAAGGTGTACAAGTCTGTACATCCTATAAATTAATAACCAAAGTAATATCCAACCGTAAAGGGGTATTCAAATTAGGAATTTCAGGTAACGAGCCCTTAATTTTTTATACTCCCAATAAAGAGATCTTTTCGGTGCCTGTTAAAGAAGCAATAAAAGGCACTTTTATTTATAACTCTGATGAAAAACAAATACGACACAATAATACCACTATAAAAGAGCTTCAAGGTGAGGAGAAAGAACTGGCATTGACCTATTTTGCAAATCCATTTTCTCAGTTTTCAAATATTTTCAAGGTAATAGAACATGAATGTCCTTCTGTTGTAATAGATTACGATAATCATACAATTTTCCCAAAAGGACTAACGAACGAACCACGTGGTTTCCCGAAAGACCCATTTTTAGAGAATTGGGGTGCCTTAATTTTAATGAATGGATCACCAACTACCTTTCAGAACGTGGAACTTCTTTCTCCAAGCGAGGTAAAGTCGGTGACTTTATTAAAAAGACCAGAAGAATTACATATTTATAAGACTCAGTTTGGGGGGAAATTTTCTTCAATTTTAAAAATTCAAACAATTGATAATTGAATCTATAGTTACTAAGGTCGGTTTGTTTTTTCCTGAAAGATTAATCTCAAAAAAAACAACTTTTAAAATAATCTGATTTCAGATCCGACCTTTCTGCAAATAAAGAATAAACCAAATAAACCTAAAATATCATGCAAAAGAACCGACGTAATTTTATTAAAACCACACTTGCTGCAACTGCCGGTGTTATTGTTGCTACTAACTCAAAAGCAGGAAACTCGGCTATAAGCTCTCCTCATAAATCCGTTTATGGATTAAAATCGAAATCACTCGATGTAATCCGCCTGGGAATGATTGGTTTAGGTGGTCGAAACCGCGGACATCTTGGTCATTATTTAAACATCGAAGGTGTAGAAGTTAAAGCAGTTTGCGATATAGACTCAACAGCTACAGATAAGGCACAAGCGATGTGTGTTAAAGCAGGCAACCAAAAACCAGATGCATACACACGCGGTGATTACGATTATCGTAGAATGTTAGAGAGAGACGACATTGATGCAGTGGTTATTGCAACACCCTGGAGGTGGCATACTCCCATGTGTGTTGATGCCATGCTTTCTGGTAAACATGCTTTTACCGAAGTGCCGGCTGCAGTAACTTTAGAAGAGTGTTGGCAATTGGTAGACACTGCCGAGAAAACACAGAAAAACTGCATGATGATGGAAAATGTCTGTTACGGTCGTGAAGAATTGATGGTGTTGAATATGTGCCGACTTGGCGTTTTTGGTCAGCTCTTGCATGGCGAGTGTGCTTACATTCATGACCTGCGCGGACAAATGAAAATGATGGATAAAGGAATTGGCACATGGCGCACCACTCACCACGAGAAACGCAATGGAAACCTATATCCTACACATGGTTTAGGCCCGGTATCACAATATATGAATATCAATCGAGGTGACCGTTTTGATTACCTTACTTCGATGAGTTCACCAGCTTTAGGTAGGGCAAAATATGCCACAGAAACTTTCCCTCCTGATCATCTCCGAAATCAAAGAAGATACATTTGTGGCGATATGAATACTTCGTTGATTAAAACAAAATTGGGTAGAAGTATCATGGTTCAGCACGATACAACAACTCCACGTCCGTATGATCGTATCAATCTAATACAAGGAACTAAAGGTACTTTCAGAGGATATCCAAACAGGGTAGCCATTTCGAAATACGGGAATACGCATGAGTGGCAGGATATTGACAAATGCTTTGAAGAATATGATCATCCTTTCTGGGTAAAGATGGGTGAGATGGCAAAGAAAAGCGGAGGCCATGGTGGAATGGATTTTCTAATGAATTGGCGTATGATGTACTGTTTAAGAAATGGAGAACCATTAGACCAGGATGTATATGATGCCGCTGCATGGTCGGCTGTAGGACCCTTGAGCGAAGAGTCTGTGGCTAACCGAAGCGATTCTGTTGATGTGCCCGATTTTACCCGTGGCAGATGGATGGTAAATGAGCCGCTGCCAATAATCCAATAGTAGAATACAAGTAAGAGAGGAACACATATTAAAAGCACTTTTATTAAAATGATTTATAGAACAACTTTCATTCTACTTTTTGTTAGTTTGTTTGCTCACTCGCAGCATTCTGAAAAGTCATTGACTGATGACCCGGTACACGGGGGCAATGCTTTTAGTATGTTTTCTCCTTCTATTAGCGACCCGTCAAAAGAATGGAGTTACACACCAAAATCATCAACCGTAATAGGAGTTCCATTTACTCCGAAACCAGTGCAGGTAACTTTTGATGGGGCAATTTATACCAGAGAAGCTGAGCTGTGTTTCTTTTATGGAAAAAACAATCAACCTTTAGAAGCATTTCAGAAAACTTACTATCAAGGATGGCTACCTATTATTGAATACGACTGGAGTGAAAACGGTTTGAATTATCATATTGAAATGTTTGGTTTTTCGCTAAAAGATGAAGGTCCGGAAAATTCTGTTCAGTTTGTTAAAGTTTCAATAATTAATACAACTTCCGAAAATCAAAATTCTTCATTTTCTGTTGCTACACGCTCTTCAGGAAAAGACCATCGTTTTGGAAAATCATCTTTTAATGAAAACTTCAATTATCAATTTGAGAACAATACATTCATTCGAAATGGAAAAGCGGTGTACACATTCGAAGGAGAACCAGTACTTTTTTCAGTTAAAGGAAAAATTTACAAAAAACCATTTAATGCCATAGAATCAGATGTTAAAGAGGAAACAACTGTGGGGATATGCTCTTATGAAAAAATATTGGAGCCAAACGAAACAGTTGAATATGAGTTTAAGTTTCCTCGTGTGCCGGTGCAATCCAAAAATGAAACACTTTTTCTTTCAAAAATGTTAGCTGCAAATTACAGCGATTATAAGACCAAGTGTATTTCCTTTTGGGAAAATTTAATTGAAGGGAACGGATATTTTGATATTCCTGAAAAACGGGTAAACGATTCGTATAAAGCGGGGCTTGTGCACCTTATTCTTGCTACCAGAAGTAATTTGGATGGCACGAAACGGCAGGGTAGCGGACTTCCTTACGATGGTCTCTTTTTTAACGATTATGTTGATATGAGGCGTATTTACGATGTGGCAGGATTACATCAGTTTGTGGATATAAATACACAATGGCTGCTTGATAATCAAAATGAAAAAGGGATGTTCCTCGACCCAATTTTAACGCATGGAAAAGAGATTATGGCTTCTCATGGACAGGCACTGGTAAGTTTGGCAAACCATTGTTTGTACGCTCCCAATGAGAGTTATACTACACGTGTTTACCCAACCATTAAAAAAGCAGTGGAGTGGATGCAAAAAAGGCACAATGAAAATCCAAATGGACTAATGCCGGCATCAACTCCATTTGACGCCGAAATGATTAAGGGACACTACACAAGTCATAATCTTTGGTGTTTGTTGGGATTGCGCGATGCCATACGTGTTGCAAAAATATCGGTTAAAACCGAAGATGCAAAGTTGTGGACCCGGTTTCACGACTCTTATAACAAAGCAGTTCAGAAAGCGATTAACAGTAGCGCAAAAGAAGATGGATACATACCAACTGGCTTGTATGAATTTATTACAGGCGAAGCATCCAGAAAGGGTTTTAAAGAATTCAGGACAAACCAGGATTGGGAAAATATGCTACTGGTTTACCCTACCGAAGTGCTTAAACCTACCGACACACGAGTGGCAGGTACCCTTAACCATATTCGAAAAAATAAATACCGCGAAGGGATTATGACCTATCGTAACGGAATGCATTTGCACCAGTATGCTACAACAAACCTTGCCAATCAATACATTGCTATTAACAAGCAAAAACATGCGCTGCTGGATATGTACCATATACTCCTTCATAACGGGTCAACCCACGAAGGTTTTGAAAATATGATTGAACCCTGGGCAGACAGAGATCCTGATCCGATACCTGCACCTCATGCCTGGGCTGCTGCAAAAACATCATTACTTATCCGAAATATGTTGGTAAGGGAATATGGTGGAAGTGCTGGAGTCGAGGAAAATAAAAGAGATTTATATTTGTTTTCTGTCCTTTCCCCGGAATGGGTAAAACCGGGAAAAGAGATAAAAATAATTAATGCAACATGCGAGT
>JABMPI010000187.1 GCA_013203755.1 Bacteroidota bacterium | reverse complement strand
GTTACAAACTGATATTAAACAAGATGAAAGATAGAAGAGGCAGTTAAAAATGCTAAATAAAAAAAACGAAAATGTCATCCCCGAATGATTATATCGGGGATCCAGGTAAAAAGAGAATTCATATGAGTATGGTTTTGAATTTCGTTATTTAGATATTTTCAAGAATAGCAAAACAGTTAACTAAATAAGTCTATATCAATATAAGCAGTAAAAAGTTTTTCGTGAGTTAGGTAACTTTCAGAGAAATGTTTTTAGTCTTTTTCGGGATTCCGGATACGAACATTCGGGAATGACACGAAAGAAGAGTTAAATATAAAAATTGTTGAGTTGGTTCAGTTTTGTAGATTGATTTGGAATTATTAAGTTTTTAAATGTTGTGTTACGTATAGAAAACGTTTGGAACAATCTACAAGAATGTCCCCGTAGCGTTTTATCCGCCATTACAACTTGAAACTTAGCCGGTTTTGTACCGCTTCAATATGGCAGATTGAACCGATTATCATAAAGGAGGAATAGAGATTGTTAAATATAATCAGAATTTCATTAATTGTTTTAGTATTCAGCGTCTTCATAACAACCCGAACACTCGCCGGAACCATAGAACTTCCAAAGACCGGTCAGATCACATCATTTGTTACTGGAGATGATGGTGATATTCAGGCCGGAGTTGCATGGCCAAATCCTAGGTTTCATGATAACAGGGACGGTACAATGACGGATAATCTTACAGGTCTTATGTGGCTTAAGGATGCAGATTGTTTTGGTGAAACAATTTGGGATGCCGCTGTTTCAAAAGCAAATTTACTAGCAAATGGTTCGTGTGGCCTTAGTGATAATTCTACAGAAAGAAGTTGGAGGCTCCCAAACATAAACGAACTTGAAAGTCTGGTTAATATTGAAATGTCAAATTCCGCAGAATGGTTAAATAACCAGGGTTTTTGTGAATGTCTTACCCAACTGGTACTGGTCGTCTACTACTGAAACAACAAATATTGGCGTTGCATTTAATGTTAATATGAGTGCTTCTGTTATAGGTGGCAGCACTAAGTCTGTAGGACGTACAAGCATGTGGCCTGTTCGAACAGGAATAGTTAAAGGTACTGTTGAACTACCAAAGATAGGGCAGCTCGTTTCATATGCCATAGGTGATGATGGAAGCCGTCAACAAGGTGTTATTTGGCCGAATCAACGTTTTACCGATAATGGAGACGGAACGGTAAAAGATAATTTGACAGGACTGATTTGGCTGAAAGATGCAGGATGTTTTCCACGAAGTAATTGGCCTAACTCTTTTTCGGTTACAAATAACCTAGCCAGTGGATCATGTGGGCTTTCCGACAACTCAGTTGCTGGTAGTTGGAGACTTCCTAATCGTAAAGAATTAATTAGTTTGCTTGACCGTTCGCAGAATTTTCCTGCTTTGCCTCAAGGACATCCGTTTTCTAATGTGCAAGAGGGTAGATATTGGTCTTCTAGTACATTAGCTCCAAATACTGTTGGTGCGTGGATAATTGATATTAGTAAAAGCTTCGTTGATGTTGGTACTAAATCATCTCCCGGCTCTTCTCCAGAATTTATATGGCCAATACGTAGAGTTCTCTCTCCCGCACTGGCAAGCATTGAACCTAATTCGGGAATTACTGGTCAGATTGTCAATATAACATTAACCGGTGAAAATTTTACCTCAAGCATGTCTATAAACGTAAGCGGCACTGGTATTAATATAAGCGATGTAAACATGGTTTCAACAACGTCTGCAACTGCAATATTCAATATTGATTCTACCTCAACGCCAGGCACACGAACCGTGAGCGTATCAAATGAAGCAGGCTCAAGCAACACGGTAGACTTTACTGTCCTTACTCCTGTAATTGCAGCCTTTTCAGCTGATCCAACAATCGGAACGTTTCCATTAACCGTTAATTTCACCGACCAATCTACTGGAGCTATAAACAGATGGTCATGGGATTTCGGGGATGGAAGTGTTGATACGCAGAAAAATCCAGTGCACATTTATAATTCAGCCGGGATTTTTACGGTTTCATTAACTGTTGCAGGTGATGGTGGTACGGATACCGAGACCAAAACAGAATTTATTACTGTTATCGTACCTGTTATTATTGCAACTCCGAATCCCACTTCAACCCCTACTCCAATACCGACTATAACCCTTACACCAATACCAACTTCTACAGCAATTCCAATTCCGACTCCAACACGCACTCCTGTAC
>JABMPI010000186.1 GCA_013203755.1 Bacteroidota bacterium | reverse complement strand
GTAAAAGACTCACCTATTTATTTTCAATTTGATGAAACTTCGCTGGGAGATTTTGCAAAAGAGTTAAAAGAAAAATTGGGAATGAATTCTATTCGGATTATCGGCAACCCCGATTTTAAATTCACAAAAATGGGATTGGCAGTTGGCGCTCCCGGAGGTTCTTCTCACATTCGTTTACTTCGAAGCCCGGAAGTTGAGGTTTTAGTAGCTGGCGAAGCTCCAGAATGGGAAACCTATTTATACGCCAACGATGCAGTTTCTCAGGGCAAAAACAAAGCTGTAATTTTTCTTGGACACATAAAATCTGAAGAGGCGGGAATGGAATACTGCGCCCAGTGGTTACAAACGTTTATAAAAGAAATCCCCATCCATTTTATTGAAAACAATTCGAATTTTACAGACTTATAATAATCTACTAAATGCACGAAACCTACTGGCTTATAATTGTTTTACTGACTTCTATTCTGTTCATTATTTTAGGAACTACCAGGTTTAAAATGCACCCTTTTATTGTGCTGCTTTTGGCTTCGTACCTCACAGGTGTAATGGCAGGGTTGCCCCTCGACAAAATAGCATCAACCATTGCAACCGGTTTTGGAAATATTATGGCGTACATTGGCATTGTTATAATTCTGGGAACAATTATCGGGGTAATTTTAGAGAAATCGAATGCTGCAATTAAGTTGGCTGAAATTGTATTAAAAGTAGTTGGGAAACGTTTCCCCGGTTTGGCAATGTCGATTATCGGATACATTGTTTCTATTCCTGTTTTCTGCGACTCAGCATTTATTATTCTTTCGTCGTTAAAAAAATCGCTGGTAGCAAAAACCGGAAAATCGTCGGTGGCTCTTTCAATTGCACTGGCAACCGGATTGTATGCCACACACACATTTGTTCCGCCAACACCCGGACCAATTGCAGCGGCGGGTAATCTCGGACTTGAAGATCAACTGGGACTGGTAATTTTATTTGGTCTGGTTGTGGCTGCTTTTGCTATGTTTACCGGCTATCTCTGGGCATCGTATGTGGGTAAAAAATACACGGCCACAGAAGAGGTTTTTACTGAACCTGAAATTCCAAGCCAGGATCTGATTCTTCCGTCTGCCGCAAAATCGTTAATGCCAATTTTAATTCCAATCGTTTTAATTGCTTTGCGTTCTGTTGCAACTTACCCAATACAACCTTTAGGTGAAGGTTTTCTTTTCACCTTTTTGAATTTTGTTGGACAACCGATAAATGCACTTCTAATTGGTTTTTTACTTTCATTTTTACTTTTCCCAAAATTCAACAAAGAAACATTAACCGGTTGGATTGGCGATGGAATTACTGCCGCCGCACCAATACTTTTAATAACAGGAGCCGGCGGAGCTTTCGGAACAATTTTAAAAGAGACACAAATTGGTGACACTTTAGGAAATATTTTAGCTGGTTATGAACTTGGAATATTTTTGCCATTTATTATTGCCGCTGCATTTAAAACCGCACAAGGCTCTTCTACAGTTGCTTTAGTTGCAACTTCAGCATTAATTGCCCCGCTACTTTCTACAATCGAATTAGACTCCTTAAACGGGAAAGTATTGGCAGTTATGGCAACCGGGGCCGGAGCAATGACAATCTCGCATGCCAACGACAGCTTTTTTTGGGTGGTTACTCAGTTCTCGGGAATGGATGTAAAAACTGGATACAAAACACAAACAATGGCGACTTTGATTCAAGGAACAAGTTCAATGGTTTTAATTTATATTTTGACTTTGATTTTTCTGTAAATCGTTGAGAAAGGTTGAAATAATAAATTATTGAATAAAAGGAAACTGCTTCTTATTGGGTTATTGAATTAATTAGAAACCCTTTTAGAGCACTGGCTATCAAATATTTTCATTCAAATTCTCATTTATTAAAAAACAGGATTGAGATATATGTTAACATTAATGTAAAATACACTTGACTTTATGTATATTTTACTTATCTTTGTGTCGATATTTTTTTACAAATAGTAAAATTATTCATACAAATAGAAAAATCATGTCGTACAGAGAAAAAGAAAACATCATTAACATTTTTAGCGGATTGTTAATCACAACCATCTTCGGATGGTCAGTTTATCAAAGACACCTTGCAGGAAGATTTGATTTAACCGAAGACTTCAGCACTTGGGGAGTTATTTTCCTCATATTTATGGGCATTTCAATTGTGGCTCGAATTGTAATCTACATTATTTTCCACATTATTAATGCTATTGCAACCCGAGCAGAAGACATTCCTGTTGAAGATGAGCGGGATAAATTAATTAAATTAAAAGCCACCCGGAATTCACACTATATATTCTCTGGCGGGTTTGTACTCGCTATTGTAGGACTGTCGGTTGGAATGCCTGTTTATTGGATTTTCATTGCCTTCATAATTAGCGGCCTGCTTTCGGAGATTGTTGATAATGGATCACAAATTTATTATTATAGGAGAGGAGTTTAAAATGGGTAAAAGTATAGTACAAAATAATATTAGAAGACTACGATTTAATGCTGATGAAATGACCCAGCAGCAATTAGCTGACCTGGCCAGTGTGTCTCGCCAAACTATTGTGGCTATCGAAAAAGGGAATTACTCCCCTTCTCTGGAACTGGCCTTTCGTTTTGCTCATATTTTTGATACACCTTTAGAAGAGGTATTTTCTTATGACCCATTAGAGGACAAATTGAAAAAGAAAAAGTAGTTTAAAAAAAGTGTGTATTAAATTTAGAAGTAAAAAAAATATTTAACACAATCCATACACCTTCCCTGATTTTTAATGTGTTAACAAAAACAATTCTTAACGTTTAAGGTTATTAGGTAATACTAAAACTATATTGTTATGAGCAAAATAAAAAAAGAAGAAATCAGTCAGGAAGTTTTTGATTTGTATGATGAATACGCACACAACAAGATTGACAGAAGGAAATTCGTGGAGAGATTATCGGCATACGCAGTGGGCGGACTTACGGTTTCCTCGCTTCTCAGTTTTATAATGCCAAATTATCAGGATAAAATTCAGATAAAATCCGACGATGCCCGATTAAATACGGGCTTTATAGAATATAATTCTCCCAAAGGCGGAGAAAAAATTAAAGGACTACTTTCGAGACCTGTTAATAGTAAGGAAAAATTACCGGGAGTAATTGTTGTTCACGAAAACAGGGGGCTTAATCCTCACATTGAAGATGTTGGACGACGTGCAGGATTGGCAGGTTTTATTTCCCTGGCTCCCGATGCACTTACTCCGCTGGGTGGTTATCCGGGGAATGACGACGACGGCAGAACCTTACAACAAAAACGCGACAGAAATGAAATGCAGGAAGATTTTATTGCTGCTTTTGAATATTTAAAATCGCATGCCGAATGTAATGGAAAAATTGGTGTTGTCGGATTTTGTTTTGGAGGCGGTATTTCGAATATGATGGCAGTACAAATTCCTGAATTGCTGGCTGCAGTTCCTTTTTATGGTGGCCAGCCTGCTACCGAAGATGTTCCAAAAATCAAAGCCTCTCTCCTATTACATTATGCCGGGCTGGATACAAGAGTTAATGCCGGATGGCCAGCTTACGAAGAAGCTTTAAAAGAGCATAACAAAGAATACACAGCTTACATTTATCCCGACGTAAACCATGGTTTTCATAACGACACAACTCCACGCTTCGAACCAGAAGCAGCAAAATTAGCCTGGCAACGTACCATCGATTTTTTTAAAGAGAAGCTGAAATAATTTAAAATCCCATTTATTAACAGATAGATAATTATACTCAAACACAATTTTGCAACTTTCATTTTTGTTAGGAAGGACATTAATTTGATAGCTCCTTTTCTATTCAATAATTTACAATTATTTTAAGCTACTTATCATTCAAAAAGCTACTTTCGCATGAATAAAATATCTTTCAGATTATTGTAATCTAATATGAAACATTGAATTTACTTTAAATATGCAACCGATAGAGTATAAAGACATACTTGTAATTATAAATCCCAATTCAGGAAATAAAAGGGCAACAAAACTTGTCGATAAAATCAATTCTCTAAATCCAAATATTTCGACTGTTGTTACACATAATCTTGAGGAATTGAAGAATGTTTTTAATTCGGGTATAGAAAAATTCAAAGCATTTATAGTTGTTGGTGGAGATGGTACTGTTAATGAAGCAATAAAATATTTACTCGATAAAAACGACAAACTTTTAGGTGTTTTACCAGCCGGTTCGGGAAATGAGTTTGCAAGAGAACTTGGATTTAAAAAATCTATTGAAAATTTAATTCGGGATACTAAAAAATGTGAATCAATAAATATTGATGTACTCTCGATAAACGGCTCAAATTGTATCAATGCAGCCGGATTGGGTTTTGATAGTTTTGTTGCGCACGATTTTCAAAAACGAAATAGCAGGGGATTGAAAAGTTATATTTTATCTGTTCTAAAATCAATATTTGCTTTTACCCCATTTAATGCGACTCTAATAATTGACGAAGAGAAAATTCAAGGCAAATTTCAAATGATTACAATTGCCAATACCCGGCAATTTGGCAACAATGCACTTATTTCGCCACTGTCAAATCCCAACGATGGAATATTTGAGTTGGTAGTAGTAAAACCATTTCCTTTTTATCTCTACCCTATTTTTATTATTCGACTGTTTTCGGGGTCGCTAAAAAATTCAAAATATTTAAAGTATATAAAAGTAAAAGATAGCGTAGAAATTAAATCGGAATATAAAAAATACCACATCGACGGCGAACCACACCTTTTTACTAAAAACCTTTCAATAAAAATGCTAAAACATAAAGTGCGGATTATAAAAACAGAACACTGCCCATATTAATAAATAACCAAAGCCCTGCGAAAAACGTTTTCGGCTAACTGAATTTAACAGATTCCTGCACTGGCTGATTAAAATATTTTTGAAACATAGAAAAGCGCTGTGATTTTGATTGAGTTTTTTTCTTGCGAACAAACTCAAAATGAAGCGGGGAATATTTTTCCAATTCTGCCAAATAAGCTTCGGTGTACCAGGTATTATTTAATCCCACCGATTCAATAATCATTGTTTCAATACTATGATTCATAAGATCTAAAAAATTCCCGTTTGCAGCGCCAGGAAAGCACTTCATCTCTTCAAGAGCAACCCGCCCAAAATGTATTGTTTTATTCACAAAGTCTCCCAAATTTTGAGTTTCCACACAAGAGAATATCGTTTTTGTATGTGCTGAGATGTCTTCTTTTACATCCTGAATGTCATCCAGCAACTGCAAATAAACACCGTAACCAAACAACGCCTGTTCTTGCTCTTTGGTCATTTTTCCGGCAACCAAATATCCATCGGCTAAAACAGAAGCTCCACCTTTTTCAAAACAGATATTTTTAATTTCAGCAGCCGAAATTCCATTTTGTTTTATCAGTTCCAAACTGTTTGTTTGTCCTTGCTGAATTGCGTACAAACTTTCATAAACTTTGGTAAATTTATTTCGGGGAAATTCATCCTCAAAAAGGGCAACCAATTTAAAAAGTTGCTCTTCTGTAAAACTTTGAGCTGGTACAATTCCACCATGCAAACGCAAATTAAATCGTTCGCTAAACTGCTGTTTCTCTTCATTGGTAATTGTTGGGTCATCCAATAAATTATCGCTGTACGGATATATCATACTGTACGCAAAAACCGATGGTGTAATTTTAACCGGAACTTCCATCATCAGTTGAATTCCATTCATTATCCAGACATTCCGCAAACCCTGATAAATATTTTCAGGTTTTAACTCAGGTCCAAACGCCCGCGCTTGGTTAAAAAAGTCTTTGGATACATTTTTAAACTCATCAGAAAGAATAACATCCAACTGTTCTTTTTCAAAATCAAAAACGGTTTCCAGAAAACCTTTAAACATTGGGAAAAAAGATTGCCCCGGATTACTTCGAATTTGTTGTACATGCTTTCGCGTTTGAAGCTCTTTTATTTTTTTCTGAAAACTTTCGTAATTACCTTCCCTCTCCAACTTTTCTTCAACAGAAAATTCTTTGCTAAAAGTTGGCAATTCGTTGGGACTGTTTTCCCAAATTTCAAGAAAATGGTTGATGTAAGATTGTACCAGCAGCATAAATTTGTTTTGGCACTAAATTTAGTTCAAACAAATTTAAATGATGCATTTTTTTAGATGAGTGAGCGATTTTTGAGGATTAGCGGGCAATTGGGACTGTCATTGAGAGAGTTCACCTAATTTTATTAGGCATAATGAGTAGATGACAGTTCACTAAACTTTGCTGTCATTTCGACGAGTGTGCGAGTAGAAATCTTTTGAATTGAATAGATCTCTCCTATCGTCGAGATGACATTTACAACATCTGTCATCGATACCAAAGGGAGAAATCTATTAATTGTTAACTCTATAGATTTCTCGTCATTCTTCCTTCGAAATGACAAGTAAATAATCAAACTTATGCAATATTCGTATAAACTGCCTGAACGTCTTCGTCCTCTTCCAATTTATCCAACATTTTTTCAATATCTTCCAACTGTTCTTCCGAAAATTCAACAGGCGTGGTGGGAATTCTTTTCAATTCTGCTTTGTTTACTTTAATCTCTAATTTCTCCAAAGCACTTGCCAAATCGCCAAAACAGGTATAATCGGCATTGGCATAATAAATATCTTCATTTTCCTCAATTTCATCCAACCCGGCATCAATCAACTCCAGTTCCAAATCTTCCGTTTCCATACCTTCCGGCATTTCAAACTCAAATTCGGCTATTCTAGAAAACATAAATTCCAACGAACCATTTGCTACTAATCCACCATTTACTTTGTTAAAATAGCTTTTTACATTGGCGATTGTACGAGTTGAATTATCAGTAGCACATTCCACAAAAACTAAAACTCCATGAGGCCCTTTTCCTTCATAATTTACTTCAATAAAATTGGTCGCATCCTTTCCTGATGCTCTTTTTACAGCCGCATCAATATTAGTTTTGGGCATATTTTGCGCCTTCGCATTTAATATTGCAGTACGCAGCGTTGGATTCATATCCGGATCAGGCCCTCCTTCTTTAGCTGCAATCGTTATCTTTTTTCCCAATTTTGGAAAAATCCTTGACATTTTACTCCAACGTTTTTCTTTAGTTGCTCTTCTATATTCAAATGCTCTTCCCATGAATCAATTTTTTGAAAAATAATAAAGTGCGAAAATAGAAAACTGATTTTTAATATAGTCTATTCAGCACCAGAATTTGATGATTAATTTATAATCTTTTTAGGCTTGCAAACTTTCTCCTCATTTTTCACTTTGGCTCCACATTTCTTACATGCAAATTTTGCGTCTTCTTTATCCTCAAAATTTTTCTTTTTACAAGCACATTTTCCCATTTTTATTTTTCTTGTTCACGATGAGATAAAACAACATTAACAGGGAAATTGTTTTGCAAATGTTTGGCTATTTTTTCGGCTGAATAAACCGAACGATGCTGGCCTCCGGTACACCCAAAGTTTACACAAAGGTTTGTAAACCCACGTTCCAGATAGGTTTTAACCGATTGATCTACCAATACTTTTACAGAATTTAAAAAAATTCCAATTTCCGACTTTTGTTCCAAAAATTCCTGAACTGCCAAATCTTTTCCTGTTAACTCTTTGTATTCAGCATATCGTCCCGGATTATTAATTGCACGGCAATCGAAAACGTGGCCACCGCCATTCCCCGACGGATCGGTAGGAATGCCATTTTTATATGAAAAACTGGTAATACGAACGGTTAAATCATTTTTTGTTTGACCGATTTCTTTCAAAACTTCGGAATGAATAAGTTGTTCAAATACATTAAAAAGTTCGGGAAGTTCCACCGGTAGACTTACATCTTTCAGCAAAGTTTTAAGATTTTTTAGAGCAAAAGGAATACTTTTTAGGAAATGTTCTTTTTTCTCGTAAAAGCCTCTAAAACCATACGCTCCCATCGCTTGCATTATCCGAATAAAAACAAACCCTTTATAAAAGGCTGTAAATTTCTCTTCGTCAACCGTTAAATATTTTTTTAATTCCTTTAAATAAAATTGAAAAAGTTGTGTGCGAATACTTTCAGGAATATCTGCTTTTCCATCGTAAAGTAGCGAAGCTAAATCGTATTGCAACGCTCCTCTTCGCCCCCCCTGATAATCGATAAAATAAACCTCATCATCTTTTAACATCACATTCCTCGACTGAAAATCTCGATACAAAAAGAAGCCAGAGTTTGCACTAAGCAAATAATTACTTAATAGCTGAAAATCGTCTTCCAGCGCCTGCTCATCAAATTGTATTTTTGCCAGTTTCAGAAAGTAGTATTTGAAATAATTTAAATCCCACATCATCGACTGTTTGTCGAATGCATCTCGCGGGTAACATACAGAATAATCCAACTCTTTCCCGGCAATAATCTGAATTTTAGGTAACTCCTCTAACACCTTTTTATACTTAGAAACTATGTTTTCGGAGAATCCCTCTTTTTCTCGGGTAGTACTTAAAAAATTAAATAGTGTAACATTTCCTAAATCCTGTTGCAGGTATTTTTTCAAATCGGAACTCACCGCATAAATTTCGGGAACATGCAATCCTTTTTTAAAGAAATGGTTTGTAAATGAGAGAAACGCAGTATTCTCTTTTAAATCTGTATTTAACGCCCCAATTACACTTCGATTTGCATTTTGCAAACGACAATATTCGCGATACGAGCCCGACGCAGGTAACATTTCAAATGTTTCAACTTTTTCATTAAACTGATTTTCAAAAAGTTGTATTATTTCGTTTTTTTCTGAAGTATTCAAAAGACAAATATTTAGTAGTTATACACTTAAACTCAACGTTCCAATAATTATTAATCGTATTTTTATATTTACTTTAAAAGCTATGATTAATACCAACATCAAAAGTATCCATTTTTTAAGATTACTACGAAATTTATTTGTTCTCATTGGAATTTTCTTTTCAATCTGCATTGTTCTTGCTTTAACTACGCAACCTTTTTGGGGATATCACTGGTTGGGTACCAGTAAATCGGAATTAAAATGGGAGCCGCAATCCATTGTTTTGTTGGGTGGCGGAGGAATGCCAAGCCAGTCGGCGTTAATGCGCAGTTGGTATGTTGAAAAAGCAGCCAAGTCGTTTCCAAAAGCCAATATAATTATTGCCATGCCCGGCGATCTGGAAGATAGTTTAAGCACCCCGCAATTGATGAAAAAGGAACTGGAAATTCGGGGGATAAATTCAGAAAAAATTCGATTTGAAGCAGAAGGAACAAACACCCGCGCGCAAGCTTTAAACTGTCAGCGACTGGTAAAAATGCAAGCATCTATTTTATTAGTTACATCGCCGGAACACATGCGACGCTCTGTACTTTGTTTCCAAAAAGCAGGCTTTGAAAAAGTAAATGCACTACCCGCTTTCGAAAATGCAATAGAAGCCGATTTATCTTTTGATGACGATAAGTTGGGTGGTAAAAGAAATTTGGTTCCTGATGTTGGCAATAACATTAATATGCGCTATCAACTTTGGAATCACTTAAAATATGAAATATTAATTGCCCGCGAAATGGTTGCTTTGACCTATTATAAATTACGCGGGTGGATTTAGCATTTTATCCCTGCACTTCTAATTTCTCTTTCAACTTTGCAATTGTCCTCCTCAATCTCCAAATCTCAATGCTACCAAATAAAAAGCTGGTAAAAAATCCAGTTTTGAAAATAATATCTCCAAAAAGCCAATGTTCCAGTTTAAAGAATGCACCAATCATAATTGCAAATGCAGAAATCCCAAGTAAGCCAACCATTAAAAGGTCAATCTTTGTCTTTGTCTTTTTCATATTTGTATTTTTTAGGATTTCGATTATTTATTTTTTATATCCTACCCCAATATTAATCACAATTGAAGTCAAACGTTCCGGCATATCAGTAACAACAAACGGAATAATATTAAACACATTTAATTTGGGTTCTAATTTTAAGAAAATGGTTTCATTTAAGTTGATCTTTTTTACGTATGAAAAAGCGACTCCAATTCCAGTTTGGTTGTCAAAAGAGCTTGGTGTAGTTTTATTTAATTGAATTCCAATCAAAGGATCAAGAGATAAAAAAGAAGTACTTCTTTTTCTAAAAACCATTTTATAATTGAAATATAAAATATTGCTCTTTTCAGTATGTGATACTCTCTCTTCATTATCTCCGTAAAACGGTGGTGTTAATTCAACCCGGCTATTTTGAAAACCAATACCCACTCCCCACGACACTTTTTTATTGTTTAATGCAATATAATCGGCAGCAAAATTAAAACCAATTTTTGGTGTTTTTGAAGCTCCCCCAGAAACAAACTGATAATAAAATGGGATTCCAAAACAGGGACCGAATGAAAACGAAATTTCCTGAGAAAAAGAAGAAATTGAAATAAAAATTATTGCAAATGTTAGAAGAGTTTTTTTCATTTTATTTTAGAATGAATGACCTAAAACTACAATAAATAAACAATAAAGACTAAATGGATTTTTTCAATGCTTTGTAATACTCATTCACCCAACTCTTGCCTTTCAAAAGATTATAATCTTCCAAAAAAGCTTCTGCTTTTTGTAAGGTCTTTTTGAAATGTTTTGGTTTTTTATTGAAATTAAAAAAACCATGATTCTGCTTTTTATACCCAATTAATGTACAATCGTTTCCTTCTTGTTTCATCAATTGTGTAAAGCGAACCACATTTTCATACGGAACAGTTGTGTCGGACTTGCCGTGCATAATTAATGTTGGTGGAATTCCGGAAGTAACATGGTGAACAGGAGAGATTTCAAATTCGCGACCAGCAACTTTTTCACTTCCATACCCACGTTTGCCTGTATCAATTACAGGGTTAAAAAGAATCATTGCAAAGGGTTTTGTGGAAACCGACAAATTATCTGTTTCTTCATTAATATTGTTTATTATTGCCGTACAAGCAGCCAAATGACCACCGGCAGAACCACCCGCAGCAACAATTTTATTTGTATCGATTCTGAGATTTTCACCATTCATTTTTAAAAAACGCATGGCCGATCGCGCATCTTTTACACATTCAAAAGGAGAAGTATTATGTTTGGTTTTAGTTCGATAATCGGGGCAAACCACAATTATTC
>JABMPI010000185.1 GCA_013203755.1 Bacteroidota bacterium | reverse complement strand
TTCCGGCCGGTACTCCCGTTTATCTTGAGGATAAAGTAACAGGCACTTTTACTGCACTGCACGAACCGGGTAGTTTTTATACCGTAAATATTGCTACACAAAGTGAGGGGACAGGAAGATTCTTTCTTCATACCAAATCATCAGTCACAGCAATTGACCTCGTTGACAAAAAAGCTGACTTTACAATAATTTCCCGTCTGCAGAACAACAGTATTCGCCTAATTGGTAAAGTTGACAACAACTCTACAATTGATGTTTACGACCTTGCCGGGCGCAAATTGGTGAGTCGAAAGCTAAACCAATCTGAGATTAACGATGTTAAAATGGATGGATTAATCAGCGGGGTTTATGTTGTTTTTATTAATTCTTCAACACAAAAAGTGAGCAAAAAAATTAGCTGGATTAGAAATAATTAAGCTGCATAAATCAATCGTATCTTGAGTCTTGATACCTGTGTCTTGCATCTAATAAAAAACAAATGAATAAAAATAAAATCAATCAACAACCCACCCCATCAAAAGAAAACAAAGAGATTACGCGTAAAGAAGCCTTGCAGAAAGCAGGGAAATACGCGGCAGTTACAGCCGCGGCCATGTTTATTGTTTTAAGCCCCAAGGATTCGCAGGCTCAAAGCGCACCACCCCCACCGGGATGGTAGAATTAATTTTCCTTCCTGAAAAATATGATATTTTTGTACTGCCGGTTTTTTGCCGGCAGTACTTTTTTTGAATAAAAAATAAATGAGTTACAAAACCACAAAAGCAGAAAATAAATTGAGTACAGTTTTGTCGCTTCCTTTGGGCGAAAAGACAGTGGTTTGGTTGTCAGAAGTAAATAAATATATTGTAGTAATTCCACCTGTCGATAAAATTATTAAATTCATTTACCAGGGAGAAAGTGAGAAATCAATATTGGAATATTGTGTCGATACCTTAAAACTTTCAATGGATGAAGCAAACCAAACCATCCAACTGGTAAAAAATAATTTATCGAAAATTGAGAGTCAAAAAGATATTTCCGGAAATAAAATCCATTCAAAATTTAAGATCCCAACTTTTGATTGTAAACGGTTTTATCAAATTAACGAAATCGTATTTTTTATTGAATACGAAACTCCGGAAATTGAATATTTGGTTCATCCAAAATTTGCGCATCTGGAAATACCAGAGACAGCAAAATTCAATACTCATTTACAGCTTTTTCAAATCGAAACTGAAATTGTATTACTTGTAAATGGTGAAACAATTGGAAGCTGGCCAAATACGATGGAACATTTTATGACCGGCAAAGTTTCGATGGAAATTCTGCAGAAAATATACCATAATGAGGAGAAAAACTGGATGGCTGTTTTTCATGCTGCAGGTATTTCAAACGGAAGAGAAAGCATCATGTTTCTTGGTGATTCGGGCAACGGCAAAAGCACACTTTCTGCTATATTACTGGCAAGTGGTTTTGATATACTTGCCGATGATTTTTTACCCGTTGAAAGTGAAACTTTAAAACTCTGCTCCTTCCCTGCTGCCATATCGGTAAAAAAACATGCCATCGATTTATTGGCTACCAACTTTCCCGAGCTAAAAAACTCAAAGGAATATTCATATCCACTGTTTAATAAAACAGTGCGGTATTTGTCGAATCCAAATTCTGTAAAGGGAGCCCCTAAAAAAGTTCCTTGCAAAGCTTTGGTTTTTGTAAAATATGAAGTAAATTCAGAATTGCAATTCAGTAGTCTGGCAAAAGACATCGCCTTTCAGAAATTAGTACCCGACTCGTGGATTTCTCCATTAGAAAAAAACGCAAGGCAATTTCTCAATTGGTTCGGCAAATTACCTTGCTACCAGTTAACGTATTCGAATAATGAAGCAATGGTTGAAACCGTAAATAGAATCTTTAACGATGAACTATAAACAATGTTTGTTTTTTGTTGCCAAATGCCTCACACTCGACCAGCATCCGGAAAGAATTCAGGAGGTAAAAACGGAAATAAATAAAAACACGGTTAACTGGGAAAATATTGTAAAGTTAAGTAGCGGACAGTTTGTTTTGCCAGCCCTGTATTTGCAATTAAAAAGGAATGGATTGTTACCCGATTTACCGGAAGATCTGGTTGAATACCTGGAAGAAATAACCGACCTAAACCGCAAACGAAACCTTGCCATTTTGGAACAGGTCAAAGAAATAACTTCGATACTTCACGCACAACATATTTCTCCTGTTTTTTTAAAAGGAGTAGCACATGTACTTGCCGGTCTTTATGTTGATATTGCAGAACGTATGATTGGCGATATTGACTTTCTGGTTCCGGAAGACAAAATGGTGGAAGCAGCCGATTTGTTGATTAAACAAGGATACGTGCCACTGGTTGAATACAAACCGGAGATGTTTTCCGAACTAAAACATTTTCCGCGCCTGCAAAACTTTAAAAAACCTGCAGCAGTTGAGATTCATAAAGAAGTACTAAATCCGGGCTATCAGAAACTATTTCGTGGATTTGAAATTCTTCAGGATAAACAACCGGTAGTTACAATCCAAAACCAGGCTTTTATTCCTTCGGTGTCTAATATGATTATTCACAATGTTTTTAATGCCCAGATAAACGATAAAGCCTATTATTATGACGATATTTTGCTTCGGCAAATGTATGATCTCTGTTTACTCTCATTAAAAGCAGATATTATTGAAACTGCCAAAATATTTGGTAAAAAATTCAACATTTTTAATACCTACTTTGCAGTAATTGCTTATGTTTTCTCCAATCCAAAGAGAATTATTTATCAGAAAACATTACGAGCTGATTTTTATATCAAAAAAATCAATTTCTTTTTATCCCATGCATCTGTTCACCAATTTATCAGAACGATCAAATATCTCTTGTGGCGGTTTTTCAGATATATTACAATTCCAATACTTTCCATTTTTCAAAAGAATACACGAAAACTTCTTTATTACCGTTTAAGAGACCCAAAGTGGTATGGGGCACACTTTCGTAGTTATCGAAAAATGGGTTAAAAGAATCCTTTTTCAAATTTTATGCTGATTTTCACCGTAAAGTTTAAAGTACAATTTTTTCGGGATTTTGAATTATCTTTATCCTGAATCAATAACTCAATAATGAAAAACCTTGTAATACTTTCGGGTGCTGGAATGAGCCAGGAGAGTGGGTTGAAAACCTTCCGCGATATGGGCGGGCTTTGGGAACAATACGATGTTACTGAAGTTGCAAGTCCCGAAGCCTGGGAAAGCAATCCGCAATTGGTTATGCGTTTTTACAACGAACGGCGCAAGCAACTTTTTGAAGCCAAACCAAACGCCGGGCACATTGGAATTGCAGAATTGGAAGAGTGGTTTAATGTAAAAATTGTTACCCAAAATGTAGATGACCTGCACGAACTAGCCGGAAGTTCCAACATTTTACATTTGCACGGCGAATTAAGAAAAGTAAGAAGCACCATTGATTCTAAGCTGATATACAAAATGGAAAACTGGGAGCTAAAATTGGGTGATACCTGCGAATTAGGCAGCCAACTTCGCCCCCACATTGTATGGTTTGGCGAAGCCGTTCCAGCCATGCAACAAGCAATTCCAATTGTACAAAAAGCTGATATTATAGTCGTAATTGGTACTTCATTAGCTGTGTACCCTGCTGCGGGATTGGTAAATTACGCGCCACCGGATATTCCAATTTTTGTTATTGACCCAGCGCAACCCAATATTCACAAAAAAAACGTTACTTACATTCAGAAAAAAGCTGGCGAAGGCATTAAAGAATTAAAATTGAAACTAATTAACCTGAAATAAAATGGTGAAAAAAATATTTATTCCAATACTCTTTTTACTGCTTATAAACATAGTTTCTGCACAACGTTTCGAAGGCGGGCTTTTGGCGGGATACAATGCCTCCCAAGTGGAAGGTGATACGTACAAGGGATTTAACAAGCCCGGAATAGTTGCCGGTTTTTTTGTTCAAACCGACGTTGCTCCGGCGGTATTTTTAGCCTTTGAAATTAAATATTCTCAAAAAGGTGCACGAAACAAAATAAAACCTGAATTTCCGGAAAAATATATAATGCGTTTGGGGTACGTTGACATTCCCGTTTACGCAGCTTTTCGAACCAACGACCGGGGAAGTATAATTGGAGGATTGTCAACCGGATTTTTAATCCATTCTAAAGAATTCGATGAATATGGCGAATTTCAGGTGGAAGACCAAAATGTATTCAACACTATTGACTTACAACCTTTTCTGGGATTTCAATTTGACTTTTTGGATAATTTAAAAGCTGATTTACGATTTGCACTTTCAGTACTTCCTGTTCGGGGACAACCCGGCGAAGGAACAAATTACTATTGGCAAAACAACCAATTCAACAATGTATTAACGTTGGCGTTATATTATAATTTGAATAGGTAAAATTAGTGTAATCCGAAGTTTTATAAATGTTTTCTAAACTGCAACTATTTACAAATTCACAAAACATTACTATTGTCTAAATTGTCGTAGTATAATCGATTTTAATGATTTAATATACTTCAACTATGAAAAAAAGAAGTTACATGAACCCATACATTGCAGGAGTTTTACTTGGACTGGTACTGTTGTCAGCCATGTTTATTTCAGGGCGCGGACTGGGTGCCAGCGGTGGTTTAAAATATACTGTTGTAGCCGCAGTTGGCGCAATCAACAAAGAACACGCAATGGAATCGCCCTATTACAGTAAATATTTCGAAGATGGGAAAAGCCCGTTAAAAAGCTGGCTGGCATTGGAAGTTTTGGGGATGCTTTTGGGAGGTTTTATCTCCGGTGCAATTTCCGGGCGGTTAAAATTCAAAATTGAAAAATCACCAAAAATTTCAAATAAAAAACGTTTGCTTTTTGCCTTTTTAGGCGGAGTATTTTTTGTTTATGGAGCGCAGTTGGCACGTGGATGTACAAGTGGCGCAGCGCTCTCGGGAATGGCTGTTCTTTCGGTGGCAGGTTTTGTAACCATGATTGCCATTTTTGGGTCAGCTTATCTTTTTGCCTGGTTTTTCAGAAAACTATGGATTTAAATAATCAATAATAATTCAACAATAATCACTTAAAATATGGGACCACTTTCAATATTATCAGAACTCCCCGAATGGATCAACCTGCTTATCGCCTTTTTGATAGGAATTGGGTTTGGTTTTGCCCTGGAACAAGCCGGATTTTCATCGAGCAGGAAACTCGCTGGAATGTTTTATGGTTACGACACCGCCGTACTAAAAGTATTTTTTACCGCTGCAATAGTTGCATTGGTTGGTTCGCAACTACTTAGCTTTTTCGGGCTATTAAACCTGAATCTGGTTTATGTGAACCACTACTATTTGAGTGCAACATTAATTGGCGGAACAATTATGGGAGCCGGATTTATTATGGGCGGGTTTTGCCCGGGAACAGGAATCAGTGCACTTTCTATTGGTAAAATTGATGCTTTGGTTTTTCTTATTGGTGGATTGGTTGGTGCATTTCTTTTTGCAGAAACGTTTCCAATTATTCAACCCCTTGCAATGGGCAGTTACTATGGCCCGGTAAAAATAGATGAGTGGCTAGGTGTTTCTCCGGGAGTTTTTACTTTGCTTTTAATTGTTGTTGCCGTTGGATTATTTTGGTTGGCTGAATTGGCTGAAAAGAAATTCAAACGCCCGGAAATTACTTCTGAATTTTTAAATTGAATAGAATGAATACAAGAATAAAGTTATCTGTTTTATTAATTGGAATTGGAATTCTTTTGGCCTTTTTGCCTTTTAACGCGGCAAAATCATTTTATCTAAAACCAATTGAATTACTCTCAAAATCAACTTCTGACGATATTTATTTTTCGGTTGACCAGGTTGCCCGTTTTGTAAATAACGAAGATAGCACCATTCAATTAATTGATTTACGAAGCAAAGTAGAGTACAGAATGTGCAACATTCCCGGATCCATAAATATTCCTTTTGCCGATTTATTAAATCCCGACTGGGAAGGATATTTAAATCAAAGTGAGATAAGAAATATCTTTTACGGAAATGGCGATCAGTTAGCAAACTCTGCATGGACAGTTGCCACCGGCTTGGGTTTCGAAAACAGTTTTGTAATGAAGGGCGGATTAAACGAATGGTACAAATTGGTGATGTTAAGCGAGTTTACGGGAGAAAGAATTACCCCTCGCGAAAATGTGTTATTCGAGAACCGATTTAATGCACGTAAAACTTTCACACAAATAAACAGTTTACCTGACAGTTTAAAAACACAATATTTGGCCGCGCGACGATTAAAAGAAGCTCAACTTGACGGCGGCTGCGAATAACCACAACTAATAACCTAAAATGACTAAACTAAAAAGCTTAGGATTTGTAATCCTGCTAATCGCAATAACTTTGATTTTGGTAATTGCCAGAAATTCAAACAAAAACCTATTTAAAAAGGATGCACAATACGCAATTGATGTGGCAACAAAAAGTATCAATTCAATTTCAGCTGTTGAACTAAAAAAACTTTCGCCTCAATATTTAATTGTCGATTTAAACACTGCCAACAATTATAACTCTTCTCAATTTCAAAACTCAATAAATATTCCTTTTAAAAATGTTTTAGATAAAACAAACCGAAAAGTATTGGGTAAAGCAAAAGGTGAAATTGTGCTGTTTTCGAATGATGTTTCTACCGCCTCAAAAGCTTGGGTAATATTAAATCAATTGGGTTTTGAAAATGTATTTATACTTCGTTCCGAAGAAAACCCGGAGGTTTTTAAATACAAATTCCAGCCCGACACAAGTGCCAAACTGGAATAAGTATTTTCAAAAATATTTTACTTCTAATTTTTCACTACCGGATAATCTCCAATTTCAGCTTCGGAAAATGGCAACCACGAAAGTGTACTTTTATCTTGAATCATTTTGTTGTGCATAAACGAGTTATTTCCGTAAACCAGTGTTTTTGCATTGTAACCAAACAGACGCAAATATGCCGTAACAAATCCTGAGTTGTGCCCTGTTCCGCAATAAACCACCACTTCTTTGTCGGCCGGAATGGTTTGCATCTCTTCAACAATTCCCAAGGTTCCATTTGGCTTGTAACGAACCGCTCCGGGAATATGTCCTGCTTCGTATTTATCACGACGGTCGTAATTAATCGTGTAATAATTTCCGGGCTGTTCAAATACTTTTTCTGCAGAAATAATTGCATCAGAAAAACCAGCTTCAAACAAGCTATTAAAACGTGTATTCATAATTTCATCGCCACCCGTTTTTCCACTATTCATTTTAGGAAAATCAGAGACCACTGCTTTTTCATTTACATTCACTTCCAACTTGTCTGCGTACTCAGAAGAAACTGCACCGAGCCACCAATCTGCCGCAATATCCTTGTTCCAGCCGCTCATTCCCCAACGCATGGCGTACACATTCCCGTAGCCCATTAAACGCAAAAGAGAGGCTGAATAACTCGACATTTGCCCCGTGGAACATACCATTACAATTCTATCGAATTCGAACGGTTTTATGTGGTTTGTAAAATAATTGGGTAATTGGGTGAATTCAACATTTACAGCACCTTTTATATGTCCTTTAGCAAATACTTTGGAATCTCTTAAATCTATTATATGGTTATTCTTTGTTAACTCATCATGTACCGAAGTTGCCTTTATTAGCGAAGGGAAGTTTCTCCCATTCACATAGTCTCCCATCTCTACGAGGTAACTAAACAATGCTTTTGCTTCGGCATTTATTTCAACCGGTTCAGTTTTAACCTGTGCAGATTTAGTTAACTCTACCTGCTTTGTTTTGTTTCCACCTCCAGAGCACGAGATTAAAAAAACAAGCAAAACAACCGCAAATATTTGGGTTATCGTTTTAAAGTAGTTCATAGTAATTTCGCGATGAATAAATTAACCTTTCTTCTCAACTAAAACTCCGTCTTTATCGTATTCAACAGTTTCCAAACGACGACCTTCTTCGTCGTATTTGTACTCAACAATTGCAACTCCGCTGTCTGGATTATTTGTAATATTTTTGTCTTTGTTCATCGAAATCCGTTTCACCATCGCACCGTGTTCATCAAAAACAGAAGTAGTAACCGGAAGTCTTTTCCCTCCCAACATTTCATCGTCCTGGTCGAACTGAGTTGTTTCTAAAACATAACCATTTTCGTCAATTACATTAATTCTTTTAGCCCAGCCACTGTACAAATTAGAAAGCTGTCCTCCTGTATTATGCACCGAAAAATGTTTAACATCGCCATCTTTGCTGTTTTCGAACAAAAAATACGAAACGCCAATATCGCCGCAGTTCTCTTCAGTACAATCGTACAATTTATCTTCTTCGTAATTAGCCATTCGAACTAAATAACCCTTTTCATCGTACGAAAAACGAAGCTCATAAAACGGACAAAATGGATTCATTACCACTTCTTCTCCAGCCAAATTATACCGAAGTTCCTGAATCATTCCATCAGGAAGTTTTTTCCACACGTAATTATAAACGTTGTTTCGGTTTTCGATAGATTCTCCTTTGTCATCTACAAAACGCATTGCAACGCGCATTCCTGCATCGTTAAGAGTATATTCATAAGTTGAAGCCCCTCCATTTTTTGAAGCCTCGCCTTTGTCATTAAAAAAGCTTTTTAATTGTTTATCACCTTCGTAAGTGTAAGTAATTTTTGCTGCTCCCAATGATGAATATCCCAATAATACTCCATTTCGATTGTACTCAACTGAAACCAGCTGTTTACTTTCGTTGTATGTAAATTTGTAGTTATTTACTGTTTTTGCTTCTTTTGCAGTAAGAGCATGTGTGCCTTTTTCCAAATCCCAAGATGTTTCGGTAAATTGAATGTGACGGTAATATGCTACATTTTCCTGAACTGCTTCTTGTTGAGAATCTACCTGCTTTGGCTTCTGATTACATGAAAATAAAACGACTGCGAAAAGTGCAATCAATACAATTTTTAAAAATTTCATTTTAATTAATTTAGATTATTATTATTTTATAAAGCTATTAAACATGCAATTGTACAGAATGTTTATGAGTTTAAAGAGTAATTACTACAGAAACAAAACAATACCTTTTTAATTTCTAGGAATTTACCATCCACTTAGAGAATACGTCCAAATAATTCCAAAACGATTCAATTACATTTTCAGGTAAATCTAACTTTTCCAAAACTAACTTATAACAATTCAACCAAGCGTCTCTGCCTTCGGAGGTAATTTTAAAGGGCTGATGCCGTTGATTCAACTTTGGCATTCCACGATTTTGGTTAAAATACTTTGGACCTCCGCAAATTTGGATAAAAAAATCAGCTGAATGTTCCTTTGCTTTTTCTAGTACAATGGGGTTTTTAGGGAATAAATCTTTTATTTCACTTTCAACTAAAAGATCGTAAAAATCGCTCACCATTTTTCGCATTCCATCTTCCTTTAGCAGTAAAAATACTTCGTTGCCTGGTAGCGTAACTTGCGGACGAGCGCCGGGAAAGTATGTTGTAATTGTAAAATCCATTTGTATTTTTTGTTTTCAAACAAATAAAGGCAAAAGATGTTGAATGTATTTTTAGTTAGATGTTGTATTATTTTCCGAAAACCCAGCCAATTTTAATTCCACTAGTCATTGCAATTGGAAATTCGTTGGGTGCAACAATAAATCCATAAGGTAGGCCTTCATAATCATCCCCTCCAAAGCCATAACCAATTCCTGTATAAATGTCTATTAAAAATACATCATCAAAAATCCATTGTTTCCCAATTTTCAACATCAACGCAACCGAAAAGTTGTCTTCTCTTTCAATTGTAGGTTTTTGTACACTACTACTATAATAATTATAATCGTTCCACCTATTCTTATCATAAGACATTATTCGCACAGCAATTTCAGGGGCAAAATAAGCGCCTTTTAGTATATGTGAATAATGCATTCTATTCATATAAAAATCAGGACTTTTTATAAATTTATAGGCAAATTTTCCATAAACTCCTCGGGGGTTAATGTCTGCAATGTCATTCCCTAATCCAACAATTCCCAAAGCTGTTTCCCATGATTTTCCGGATTTTATACTCTGCTCGTAAGCAAATTCAGTAGTTCCGAACAAAGGCGAAAGGAAATTTATTTTTAGTGCACGTTTCCCTTGGTTGGCATAATATTCAGGATTTTTGAACGTGTTATCTTCAATTTCAATTACTTCGCCTGTTGCAAATTCAATTTTTTCAACCAAAGCTTTATCGATACCAAAAACTAACTTCGAATTCTCGGAGTAATAATATTTTACCTCATCGGCAGCTATCTCCGTAACTTTACAGTTAATTATCTCGCTGTTTTTTTTAATTATTTTGTCTTGAGAAATTGCAGTAATAGATGCAAAAAGTAGTAGGAATGTTAAAAGGTTTTTCATTTTTTGATGTTTTGATTAATTGAATAATTGTGTGTATGTTTTAACAAATATAGTACTTAAATATCTAATTTGAAAAATTTATACCGAATATAGTTCGGTCAGAGTGCAAGAACTATTCAATTCCGGTCAAATTAGTATAACCCCGGTCATAAATACTTT
>JABMPI010000184.1 GCA_013203755.1 Bacteroidota bacterium | reverse complement strand
GGCTGACCTTGATTCGAACCTAAAAAGTTTAAACAAATGGTTGGTAAAAAGAAATCAGCCAGTATTGTCTCAAGACGATTTATTGATTAAATTATTCAACGAGGTTGAATACATTTGGCCAATGTTGGGCTACCCACCACTGGTTACTCCATTTAGTCAGTATGTAAAAAACCTGGCTTTAATGAATGTTCTTCAAATTATAAAAGGAAGAGAACGCTGGAGTATGATTGCAGACAACATCTGGGATATGATTATTGGTAAATCGGGTGAATTGCCTGGAGAATTAAGTGAAGAAATTAAAAGCTTAGCTCTAAAAGAAGGAAAAATTTTCTACACCGGAGTGCCACAGGATTTATATCCTGATAATTTGGATGTATTCAGAAAAGAGATGACCGAGAAAAATTGGGACTTTGGACAAGACGATGAGGAATTGTTGGAATTGGCCATGCACCCTGAACAATATCGTGCATACAAATCTGGATTGGCGAAAAAAGAATTCGAAGTAGAATTAGCTAAGAAAAGAGCACCAAAAGAGAAATGTCCTGAAGCTCCAAAAATGACCGCTGTTGTTGCTCAACCAAAAACAATTTTTGTTGATGTAAACGGCGAAAAATATAAAGTTGGTATTTCTTACGACGAGAATGAAACTGCTGAAGCTACACCAGTTGCAGAAACAAAAGCTCCGGAAGCTGTGAAACCCAGCGGCGCAACCATAGAAATAATTGCTCCGTTGGAAGGAAAATTTATGTTGACCAAAGACAATGCAGACAAAGCGTTAAAAGTGGGTGACGAAGTAAAAGAGGGCGATCTGGTTTGTTATATCGAGTCGATGAAAACATACAATGCAATTGTATCTGAGAAAGCTGGTAAAGTTGTTGAAATTCTTGTAAACAATGGCGACAGTGTTGACGAGGATGATGTTTTAATTAAATTAGCTTAATAAATTTCTATGGAGATTTTAAAAGAGTTATTTAACATGACTGCCTTGGGCAATATAACCGGCGCAACCATTTTAATGTGGGCAATTGCGTTTGGTTTACTTTACCTGGGCATAAAAAAAGGGTACGAGCCACTGTTGCTTATTCCTATAGCATTTGGAGTTTTGCTGGCTAACTTCCCCGGCGGTGAAATGGGAATTGTATCGGCCGAAAACATACAAATAGACGAACAACATTACAAAAACCTGTTTGAAATTGCACATGAATATGGGATAATGAATTATCTCTATTATATGCTGATTAAAACCGGTTTGCTACCTCCCATTATTTTTATGGGAGTTGGAGCAATGACCGATTTTGGACCCATGCTCAGAAACTTAAAACTAGCTCTTTTTGGTGCCGCTGCACAAATTGGTATTTTCTCGATTTTACTGGCTGCGGTTTGGGTAGGTTTTACGCCTCAGGAAGCTGCTTCGCTTGGTATTATTGGTGGTGCCGATGGGCCAACGGCAATCTACACAACCATAAAACTGGCTCCTCATTTATTGGGGCCAATTGCAATTGCTGCGTATTCGTACATGGCACTTGTGCCGGTAATTGTTCCATTGGTTGCTAAACTTTTGATTTCTAAAAAAGAATTCAAAATTAATATGAAGGAGATGGAGATAAAGTACCCGGCAAAAAGGCAGATCAAAAATATGAAAACAGCCAAAATTATTTTCCCAATTGCATTGGGTACGGTAACGGCTGTTTTAGTTCCGTCTTCGGTTCCATTGTTAGGAATGTTGTTGTTTGGTAACCTCATTAAAGAGGTGGGTGCATCAACCAGTCGTTTGGCAGAAGCCGCGCAAGGTCCAATAATGAATACCGCTACTATCTTTTTAGGATTAACTGTTGGAGCTACAATGACAGCAGAAGTTTTCCTGTCGCCAAAAACTATTGGAATTGTAGTGGGTGGATTTGTTGCTTTTGCAATTTCTATTGCTGGTGGAATTTTTGCAGTAAAAATTTACAACGTGTTTAACAAGAAGAAAATTAATCCGTTAATTGGAGCTACCGGTTTAAGTGCCGTTCCAATGGCATCGAGAGTTGCCAACGAACTGGCTCTAAAATACGACAAACAAAACCATATTCTTCAATATTGTATGGCAAGTAATATCTCCGGAGTTATTGGTTCGGCTGCTGCAGCCGGAGTTTTAATTTCGTTTTTGGGATAGTAATTATTCGACAATAAAAATTTTAAAATATAAAAGGGAAAAACGTCTTGGTTGATGTTTTTCCCTTTTTTTGTTTTAACGGTTGCAAGTATGATTTGTTGGACTACAGAGCGCTGACTTGTTCGGTTACCCCAAAGGCAAGCAGTTTCACCAACATCAGCTTCAATCAAGGTAGCCTACTGCCTTTTATTTGGGCTCAACTGTGCCTTAAATCCTATATTGTTAGGTACTGGCTTTTCTCAAAACTTTTACTCCTTTTCTTTCATCCATACGGGAGTTGTGTCCGAATTATGGTCTCCACCAATTATGTCTTTGTAGATTTCAGGTCTTCTTGCATTTTTATATCGCCACCCTCCAGAAAGTTCTATTTTTTCTTTCGTAATTTTCGAAATGGTTATATCGTCTTCAAAGGATTTTATTTCAGATAAAACTTCACCATAAGGATCTATTATCATTGAATTCCCATTTTTTAAATGTTCACCATCATACCCGATAGGATTGGTAAATGCATAGTAAACACCATTATCGTATGCTCTTGCGGGCAACCATCGCATAAGCCAACGCCTACCTTTGGGGCCGTCGAACTCCAATCGCAGAGAAACGGGATCTGTTTCTCGATTTTGCCAAAATTTGTCAGCTACGTAATCCCGTCCAGGCATTGCAGATGGTGTACAACCAGTTACGTGGGGTGCAAAAATCAGTTCTGCCCCCAAAAGGCTAGTAGCTCTTACATTTTCAATTATATTGTTATCATAGCAAATCAGTATTCCGCATTTCCATCCAAGCAGGTTGAATACGCAATATTCGTTCCCTGCGGACATAAATTTACTTATGAATGGGTGTATTTTCCGATACTTGGCGATTACTCCATCTTTTGTTACGCATATATAAGTATTGAAAATTTTCCCTTGCTCTTTTTCGACTAGACCAGCTAATATCGGCATATCAAATTCTTGGGAAATATTCATCAATTCCTGCGTACTTTTTCCATTCGGCACGTCTTCTGCCAAGTCCGTTATTTCTTCAAGACTTAAATCCTTGGTGAAGGTGTAGGCGGTAATTGACATCTCGTGAAAGCTTATTAAGTCCGCACCTTTGGATTTTGCATTTTCGGTAAGATTTCGGATAATCGATAGGTTATAGGTTTTATCTCCATCTTTTGGTTGAAATTGTGCAACTGCTAAATTCATATCTAAATTCTTCTTATTGGTTGTTTTTTTTGCATAACGTATTGCGTGTATGTTGAGTTTTTATTCAATATGAGCTAATTGTTAGCGTTTCGTTGTTTATTTTTTTCCAGAAGCACTGTTTCTC
>JABMPI010000183.1 GCA_013203755.1 Bacteroidota bacterium | reverse complement strand
CAATAAATGAGCGTAAAGATAGTTTTTACTTGTTCCAATGCTCTGCGTTGGAATGCTTGATTCGACGCTCTGCGTCGAGTTGAAAGAAAGCAAAACGCACAACAAAGTAAAAACTGAAAAACATTAGCCTATTCGATTATCGTTATACGTTTCTACAACCGCCGGACTGTTCGGGGAACCGTCCCTACATTTACATGTTTGTGTTTTATTGTTTGTTGTAGGGATCGTTCCCATAGGTGTTAGGCTAAAAGAACAAAAAAAATATTTTGAGGTGTTAAACCTTTTTTTTTATGCTATAATTCCGATAGTAATTTAAATGCTATCGGAATTATGGAATGAAAATATTATGTCAAAAGAAGAAAAAACAATTGAGAAGTTAAAAAAAGAGTTATTGCAGTTGGGGCCAATGCTTCCCGGCAGTATTAGTGAACAATATAACGTTTGCGGCAAAGCCGGTTGTAAGTGCAAAAGGCTAAAAGAACCTATTAAACATGGCCCATATTATCAACTGAGCTTTACACTTGCAGGTAAAAGCTCATCATTATTTATAAACAAGAATGATTTATCGCAAGCGTATCAAATGGTTAAGAACTTAAAACAATTTAAGCAATTAACTATTGAATTGATTAAAGCAAATGTTGCGTGCGTAAGAAAAAATGGTTTGAAAGGAGATAAAAATGATTAATGTTAAGGGGATTTTAAATGTATTAAAAAAAAACTCTTGATAATTTTGCAAGAAAAACTAGATTTATAAAAAGACAGAAGGTTTTAACTGCTTTTGATTTTTTTATTCTCATGACAGTGGGGTAATTGGGAATGAAACACCCTTCCCTTGGCGGTATGGTTGATGCTATAAAAAGCAAAATATCACGGGAATCTCTTCATGAACGATTTAGTGCAAATGCAGTATCATATCTGGAAAGTTGCGCACAATTCATCTTAAAAAAGAAAGTTAAACTTAAAACCATACACACCAAATTTCTTAAAAAATTTAATCAAGTGCACATAATAGATAGTTCATCGTGGGATGTTGATCCTAAATTAGCAGACGTTTTACCCGGTAGTGGAGGTACCGCATCTAAAGCAAATTGTAAGCTTCAGGCATTCTATGAATACACAAGTGGGGTTTTATCATTTTTTGAAATTACACCAGGCACAAAACCAGATAATAAATATGCTAAGGAAATCCAAGATAAGATTAAACCGAAAGATTTATTATTAGCCGATTTAGGTTACTTTTGCCTATCAACTTTTGCTAAAATAATAAATAAAGGGGCGTTCTTCATTTCACGTTTTAAAACTAAAACAACTCTATGGGATGCAGAAACCGGTACAGTATCAATTGATATCGGAAAACTATTAAAAAGCCTGAAATATAATATGCATGTCATGCAAGTTCAGATGGGAGTTGATCTAAAAACTAGGGTTGAAGTCAGATTAGTATGTTTTAGAGTCTCTGAAGAGATTGCAAATCAACGCAGGAGAAGAATGAAGAAGATGCAAGAAAGAAGGGGAGATCACCTAGCGCTGAAGGTTTAGAATTTGCCAATTGGACTATCATGATTACAAATGTCCCGGAGGAATGGATACCGTCTGAAATGCTTTGGAATATTTATTCTTTACGGTGGCAAATAGAGCTTATATTTAAACAATTTAAAACTATTTTGCTGATTCACCGTTCAAATACACAGAACGAGTATAGGCTAAAATGTGAGATATATGGAAAGCTCATTATGGCTATACTTATTTTTCGAATTCATGGCGAAATCAATGCCAGGATGTGGAATTCAAAAAAAAGAGAATTAAGTTTTGAAAAACTTTATAAACGTATACAAGAACGTGCTTTTCACATTTTCGAGTTACTTAAGATTTCAATAAGTTCTGCAATAATTTATTTATCAAACGAAATTAATCGATTGATTAAAAACTGTATGAAGGGTAAGCAGCTTTCACGAAAATCTACTCTAGAAAAAATTGACGAGGATATTTTGCCTAACATTAATGAGGTAAATGTGGTTTCTTAGCCTAACACCTATGGGAACCGTCCCTACATTTTTAAAGATTTCAATTTCGTAAATCGCTAAACGGCAGACTGTTCGCTCATTCATGACAATTCGAAGCAGAGCTTCTTCGTCAAGCTCGTTACCAAGCGGGAGATTGATAACGTGTGGTAATTACTCTTATATAT
>JABMPI010000182.1 GCA_013203755.1 Bacteroidota bacterium | reverse complement strand
TTACTCTGATACAATCGTTAATCCCCTGCTCGTTGAAAGTGGCATAATCGTGGTAGGTACCCTGCCACGGATATTTGTGGGGCCAACCGCCATTATCCAATTGAGATTCCTGCATCATATCCAACGCCTTTTCAACTGCTTTAGTTAAGGTGGGTCGGTCGATTTCCTGATCCAACGCCATCAAAAAACTAATGGCACTCTGGGTCTGGTCGTCATCAAAACTAACCGTTTTTGCATAGGGACGATCGAAATAGATTTTGTGCTCCCAGCCACCCAATTCGTTTTGCCCCAGAATAAGGGCGTTGGCCGTTCCCTCCGCTGCTTTAAGAAAGTCTTTATTTTTAGTAATTCGATAAGCCCTTAAAAAGCTCATTCCAATAGCGGGAGTACCGGGAGGCTGCACTTCGATTGTACGATCATCTGTTTTTCCCTCGCCCCATTTTTCTTTCCCATCCAAAGTATAATGATAAACATAGCCACCTTCAATGGCCAGCGATTGCATAAAGGCGATGCCTTTTTCAAGACTGCTTTCGGCCTCGGTAGCAAGAGCAAAAAAATCTTGTTTGTTTTGCGCTTGAACAGAAGTTAAACATTGGAGTTGTAGAAGCAGACCAATCAGTAGAATTAATTTTTTCATTGGTTTTCTCGTTATATTTTTATTTCTCGTTATTTGTGGATTCACTAATTAAGAACGATACCTCATTCTTACAATCCTCGTACACAACTTTATTCCTATTGAGTTTGCTGTTTACAAGTCTGATTTCTTTTGAGCCTTTGCCCTTTACCAGGATAGTCTTATCAGATTTACCCATATTTTCGATTATAATGTTTGAACTGTTATCAAAAGTAAGAATGGCATCTTCCTTTGGCTCAACATTTATGTTTTTTATAAGAATTGCGGCTGCATCAATTAGTAAAATCCCCTGTTCCGATTTCACATTTATATCTTCCATTGTAATCGATTCGATAGGCATTTCAGGAAGTCCCTGAATTCGTATTGCATATTCTCCGGCATGTTCACATTGAATATTTCTGAGATTCATGTTTCGGATTCGGGGAGTCATGCGGGTTAATGGATGCGCCGGATAACGGTCGGTATAACGGGGCATATGAATTTTTATGGCCTCCTTAACCATTGAACCCATTTTTACATCTTCGAACCAAATATTTTCAATGGCCTCTCCTCTACCGCGGGCAGTTTTAATCCGCAGTCCTCGGTCGGTTCCGTTAAATACACAATCGTGTACATAAATATTTCGTACTCCGCCCGATGTTTCGCTGCCAATTACAACGCCGCCATGCCCTTTCAAACTTTCACAATTTCTAACTTCAATATTTTCGCACGAAACAGCTTTCTTGTATCCATCAATTCCCCTGCCCGATTTTATAGTAATACAATCGTCTCCGGTGTTTAACCAGCACCCTTCAACAAGTACATTCTTACATGATGAAAGGTTAATTCCATCGCCATTTCCGGTTTTTCCATATTCTCCAATAGTTTGAACAGTAACATTTCTAACAATAATATTTTCAGAATAGACAGGATTTACCGTCCAGTATGCGCCATATTTTACGGTTATGTCTTCAATTAAAATATTTTTACAATAAATAGGCATTATAAAACAGGGAGCAAGTAGTGTTTTATTGATATCATCGAAAACCCGTTCACTAAGAGGAACATCTTTTTCTGCCATTTCCATTAAGGTCACAAAAGGGTCCTCGCTTTTAGGAATAGCATTTCGATAATCCCACCAGGTTTTCCCTTGTCCGTGTAAAACTGCTTTGCCAATTACGCCAATATTAGTGGCACCGTTTGCATAAATAAAGGCTGAATGTTTGTAGCAATCTATTCCCTGATGCCGCGAAAGAACAGCCGGCAGGTAATCTTCGGTATCGGTACTAAACAGGATTTCTGTTCCTTCCTCAAACTTAATACAAACGTTATCTTTCAGAACAATTGGCCCAACCAGCCATTTTCCTTTTGGAACGGTTACATAACCGCCACCCGATTTTGTTGCTTTGTTAATTGCATCAGCAAATGCTTGAGTGCATTTTTCAACTCCTCCTTCTTTTGCACCAAAATCTTCAACAGAAAAGTATTTTTCTGGGAAAGTGGGTTGAATAACTATTATATCAATTGGGGATGTAGTTTTATCCTGGGACTTAGATTGAATTGATATTACAAATCCAAGCAATAACAAAAAACAGAACAGTTTCATATCTTTTTTTATGATTACAATTAACGATTTTCTCAAAAAACTATTTTAAATATTTCTTGATAACCAAGTATTTCAATTCAGTATCTCCGGCATTGCTAATTCCATGCTCCACATTTGCAGGACAATACAAACTTGTGTAAGCCTCTACTACCTTTGTTTTTCCATCTAAATAGAATTTTGCTTTTCCTTCTAAAATAAAAAAGAACTCATCTTCAACATGTTTATGAGGTGGATGTGTTGCCCCGTAAGGTTTTACAGCACTTAGTTTTAAGGTTTGTCCATCAATAAATTCTTTATCGACAAACCAAAATCGATGTCCTGATTCGGTTACATCTGATTTCTCTTCAGAATACTCATTCACACAATTTTCTATGGTGAACTTTTTTTCTGAGGGATTTACACTCTTTTTCTTCTCTTGTGCACCTGCAAATTGAAAGGCCATTAATCCAACAATGACGATTACAATCTTAATACGCTCTATTTTTTTCATTTATTTAAATTATTTATTTTCTATTTAATTGATAGTACCAGAACCATTCATTTC
>JABMPI010000181.1 GCA_013203755.1 Bacteroidota bacterium | reverse complement strand
GGTTATAGACATGTGCGACTGATGATCTTTCTATTGTATAACCTTCTTCTATTGACAGCAGTCCGGTTACCAATGGGATATCACCAAAAAATCGTACAAGGTCGAAGTAAACCAATGCCCGGAGGAATTTAGCTTCCCCTTCAAACTGATTTGCAATTGCTTCATCAAGCTCAACACCAGGTAAAACTTCAAGAATTTTGTTGCATCTATAAATCATATTGTAAGCTCCCGCCCAGGCTTCATTAAAAACCGGTTGTACATCGTCTGATGTAAATATAGATATTTTGTAATCATCATAGTAAGTTCCTTGAAATCCATTATCACTCCGGGATTCTGTCAGGCGGTAAGAATAAAATTCGCGAACAAAATGTTTTTGTGCACTGCCGTAACAGGCCACTAAAGCCTGATTTATTTCAGTTTCGTTTTTGTAAAAATCTTCGGTACTTCGGTTCGAGATAGGCACCAATTCCAGCTTATCACATGCTGAAAGACTCAGGATAAATACTATAATATATAAAATATTTTTTTTCATGGCATTAAAATTTTAAGTTAATTCCAAACGTATAGGTAGTAGCAATAGGATAAGATGCCCCATAGTCTATACTTGGGGTGAGAGGAGTATTACTGAATCTTCCTGCCATTGGAGTATGATGATAGTTATCATTCATAAATAAATTACTAACATTGGAATAAATTCTTAGCGAATTCACCCCGGGTATTTTTCGGGCAAGTTTTTCAGAGAAACTATATCCAAAGTTAATATTCCTTATACTCCAGTACGAGGCATCAAACAACCAAAATGTTGACGGAGTTGTCATATTTGGAGATTTCAAAGCACGAGGTGTCATACCATCTCCTGTATCTTCTTCAGACCTCCATCTGTTGTCCCAAAATGCCCACTCGTTATTTCTGGACTGCCCTCCTGACCTCAATGATAAATTTAATCCTTGAGCTCCCTGCTGTCCATCCATATCAACGCTCAGATCAAACCCCTTGTACGAAAATGTATTCCTCATTCCCCAGAAAAAGTCTGGGCTGGCATCTCCTGCATCATGTATATCATTCTCATCAATAACACCATCATTATTATAATCCTTGTATTTGATATCACCCACTTCTTGAGTCTTGTAATGAGGATGACTGTCAAAATCTGCCTGGTCCATAAACACACCTTCTTGTTCCAACAAGTAATAGCTTCCAATAGGTTTCCCTATTTCTGTTTTAGTAAGAAGATATTTCCAAGCATAACCATAAACCGGCGCCTCATCGGGTCCTAATGCCAACACCTCATTCTTGTTGAATGAAATATTGAAGCTAGTGTTCCACATAAAAGCACCTTTGGCTATGTTTTTTGTATTTAATTCAAATTCAAAACCTCTATTTTGAACTTCCCCAATATTTTGGAGGGAAGAACTAAATCCTGTTACCTGAGGGATTTGCAGGTTTAGCAAAAGATCATGGGTATTTGACACATAATAATCCGTATTAATTTGAATCCTGTTTCTTAATAACCCAATATCTACCCCAATATCAGTAGTTGTAGTGCTTTCCCACCCCAAAGTAGAATTGCTAAAACTTGTTGGGGCTATACCTGAAACAATATTTTCAGGATTGCCCATAATTGCATTGTCAATTCCAAGGCTTCCAATAGATGCATAATCACCAATATTATTATTTCCTACTATGCCATAACTACCTCGCAGTTTTAAATTATTTAACCAATCAATGTCTTTCATAAAGTCTTCTTCTGTCATTCTCCAGCCCAATGATAAAGAAGGGAACCATCCCCAACGGTTTTCGTTGCCAAATCTTGAACTGCCATCGCGACGAATGTTGGCGGTAAGCAAATATTTATCTTTGACGAACATATTTACCCTTCCTATAAACGACATTAAACTCCATTTAGAAGCATACGATGACCCTGAATATACATCAGTTGCTACATTGAGTGTATGAACAGCATCATCGGGAAACCCTTTTGCCGCCATGCTCAATGTGTTGTAGGAACTGGTCTGGTATGTGAAACCTCCCATAGCATCTAATTTCCAATTTGACTTTTCTAATTGGTAATTAAGTGTGTGTTCTGTTAGATAATTTTGTGTATAGTTTGAGCCAGCGGAACCCCGTGTGCCACTATTCCTATTGACATAGGCCTTTTTAAAATATTCGGTATAATATCCCTTTCTATCTATACCCAAAGTAGACCTCCATTTAAAATTCTTGGCTAAAGCTATATTAACATAAGTATTTGCTAGGATGAAATTGCCATTTTTTTGCTTGAGTGTTGAGCCCATCCATTCTAAAGGATTAACGAGGAAAGTTCCTGCATAAGGATAGAATCCTGTATTGTTAGTATTTTGGTCAACGCCAACTACGGGAGGTGTCAACCATGAACGATGTATCCCTTTCCCATAATCATCTGTTTCGGGGTCATTCTGCTCTGTAATAGCCCCAGACAGGTTAAGTCCAAAGCTTACTACATCTGAAAACATTGTTTCCACATTTGCCTGAAATGACATACGATTATAATAAGAGTTAACAATAACTCCATCCTGATCAAAGTAGGTTCCTGAAACGTAATACTTAACTGATTCATTAGCTCCAGAGGCAGAAAGTTGGACATTCATTATTGGTGCTATCCTAGAAGTAAGATCCTGCCAATCATTATCAGGTAATGCTGAAGGATCCGTTTTCCATAAGGGGTCAGTCGCATAACCTCCTGGCCGATCTTCGCTAGGAACGCTTGGATCTCCACCATTAAATAAATAAGTATTATTACGTTCCTCAATAGCGAAATCTATCCACTGATCACGATTTAAAACATCGTATTTACTGAATCGTTTCTGTACCCCATAATATACATCTGCAGAAAATACCGGCTTTCCTTTCTGTCCCGTTTTGGTAGTAATCAGGATAACTCCATTTGACCCCCTTGAACCATAAATAGCAGTAGATGCGGCATCCTTCAGCACTTCAATCGACTCTATGTCATTGGTATTAACCCTACTCAAATCTCCATCAATAGGATAACCATCTATTACATACAATGGACTATTGGCAAAACTAATGGAGCTTGTACCACGAACTTTTATACTTGCAGCCCTACCTGGTGTCCCGCTCACTTGTTGAACCTGCACACCTGCCATTTTCCCCTGTAAAGCCTGATCAATACGCCCTACGGGAAGATCTTTTATGTCATCAGATTTAATTTTTGCAATGGCACCTGTTACCTGTGAATTTCTAATTGTTCCATATCCAATCGCTACCACCTCATCAATTCCTATTGCATCAATTTCCAAAGTAACATTTATTGTAGTTTGATTGCTAATTACAAATTCCTGAGTTAACATTCCAATAAAAGAAAATACAAGCACAGCTCCATCTTGAATACTCGAAATGGAATAATTTCCATCCATGTTTGTAACTGTTCCATTCGTAGTGCCCTTAATGAGGACGGTTACCCCGGGGAGCGGTTGGCCGGATTCGTCGGTTACGGTTCCGGTGAGGGTTTTTTGTTGCAGAACAATTTCGTCAATGCTCAAGCTTTGTCCTTTTTCCCGCAGTACAACATAGCGGTCAACAACTTTATATGCCAAATCTGAACCTTCAATTACTTTATCCAGAATTTCCATTACGGTTGCATTTTCAAGATCAACCGAAATATTCTTAACGTCTTTTAATTCCTCTTTTTTATAAAAGAAATAAAACTCGCTGTTTTGTTCAATCTCTTTGATTAATTCAACAATGCTGTTGTTTTTCAGAGAGATGTCCATTTTGGTGTTTTGCGAGTATGTTGTTGCGCTCACACTTACCAGTCCAAAAAGAAATAACGCTATTGTTAATTTCATTTTTAATACGATTTTTTTCCACGATCTCATTTTTTTGATCGGGATTAATTCTTTTTTCATAAATTTGAATGATTTTAATGAATACTACATTTTGTTTAAATCACTTAACGGTGGGGATGTACCAGCATACTCACCGTTTTTATTTACCAGGTTGTTAGATTTACATAGGCAGTTATTTTTTAGAAATTAGTATAGAGTCTTTTTTGTCAAGGTTTTGGGTGTATTTAATTTTAACGGGCAATAAAAGTTCAAATGCCGTTGTTATTTGGTTGAATGGTTTGCTTTTAAGTATGGTTCCAGAGAACCGGTAATCACCAATTTCCTTATCCGAAAAGCGAATGTCCACATTGTACCAGCGTTTCAGTTTCTCTACAATATCGGCAAGTCGTTGTTCCTCAAAAATAATTTTTCCATTTATCCAACTGCTATAAAAATTGGTATCAACATTTTTTATCTTAATATTCTTTAGATTGTCGGGAACAGTAATTTGTTCCGTAGGTTTTAACTGCGTAATTTCTGTCCCCGATGCACTGTTTATTTTAACTTTTCCTTCAACGAGGGTAACGCAGCTAAAGTCGTCGTCGTTGTAAGAAACCACGTTAAATGAAGTTCCCAATACTTCAACTTCGCTGTTTTTTAGTTTAATTTTAAAAGGTATTTCCCCCGGTTTTACTTTAAAAAATGCTTCTCCCTGCAACGAGATATTCCGTGAATCTTTGCCAAAGTTGCTTTCGTAGCGCAAAGTTGTGCCCGAATTGAGCCAAACTTTTGTACCATCGTACAATGTCATTTCCGACATTTGTCCGAGTGGTACATTAATTTCTGCAAATTGAGGATTTTCTTTTTTGAAATAATCACCAACATTTAATAAAGAGCCAATTGCAAAAGTCAATACGATTATTGCTGCATATTTGGAGAGGTTAACAAACAACCTGATTTTCTTTTGGTGAAAGAACCCGGAAATTTTTTGTTGGGAATTTTCAATGGAAACCTGCTGAAGAAATTCGATATTTTGAATTTTTTCGTTGGTTTTTACAATATCCTGAAACCGCTTTTTATTGTCATCATCTTGTAGGAGTAGGTCAAAATCACTGGCTTCATCGGGGGTTAATTCGTTATGGATTTTGCCTGTTGCCAGTTTCCAGAAATTATCTTCACTTTTTATCTTCATCATTCAATTTGTTCAAAAAGGATGTTTTTAATGTAAGAACGGCCTTTAATCAAAACCGTTCTTTAAATTAACTAACTAAACTAAAACTATGCGAATTCAATTGTTTTTAGCAAATCATTTAGCCATTCTATAAACAGGACGAAATTTTTCGGTGATTGGGGTGACAGATAAGCAATAATTCTTTAATCTTTTTTGTGGGAGAAGAAATAGAAAAGGTAAAAATCTTTTGGATCCAACGACTCTTTTAGAAGGCGGTAAGCTCGGGCAATTTGGGTTTTGACAGTATTTCGTGAGATGTTTAACTTTTCGGCTATCTGCTTGTAACTTAGCGAATCGAACACTGCTAATTCCAGTATTTTACGCCGCTGCTGCGGAAGTTTTTCCAAAGCCTGGTATAAAAGTGCATATTGTTTTTGTTCACCAAAATAACTTTCGTCGGCAATCTCAGGTAAATTCTCCAAAGTTTCCTGATGAACTTGTTTTTTTCGGTAGTAATCAATTATACTGTTTCTGAGTATTAAAAAAATATAGTTTTTTACCGAAATTTTGATGCTTATCTTTTTGCGGTTTTCCCAGATTTTGATAAAACAGTCGGAAACTAATTCTTCAACAATTCCTGAATTATTTGTTGACTTGTGGGCATACAAACACATTTGATGGAAATATTTTTCATGAAGCTCGTTAAGAGCTTGCTTATTCCCGGCTTTAATATTTTTCCACAAACGTTTATCTTCCACTATGAATGAAATTTCCTCAAATATATAAAAATTAAAAAAAGAGAATGAATATTATTTCTTAGGACAAGGGAAAAGCATGGATTGCAAGCGGAGGCAAAGCTGCACGAGTTTTTTATTCTACTGATTTTGGGAAATCGTGGGAGGTTGTTAAAACTCCAATGGTTCGCGGGCAATCTCCATCAGGTATATTTTCTATTTCATTTAAAAATAATTTGGAAGGAGTTATTGTTGGCGGAACCTACGATAAACCTGAGTTTGACCAGAATATTGCTTCGTTTACAATTGATGGTGGCAAAAGCTGGCAAACTTGCGAAACCATGCCCAAAGAATATCGTTCTTGTGT
>JABMPI010000180.1 GCA_013203755.1 Bacteroidota bacterium | reverse complement strand
GTATACCATCAGACATACCAGATTACAGGCTAAAACCAGCCTGTTTGAATCCATTGAAGTATTTTACAATCGTTTTAGGAAGCACTCGGCCTTGGGATATAAATCCCCGGAACATTATGAACAATCAAACTACAAACAAGCTGTATAACTTCTCATACTGTCCATTTTTTTGTGGCAAGATCAGTGCGTTCGTGCTTTATTTCCAATTGTTTATTTTTTCATTTATTAACTTTGAAAGTTTTTCAGCACCTATCTCTGATAAATGGTCAGCATCATAGAAATCCTTTGAAACAAAATTGGTGTCATTTAATAAATTTAAATAAATGCAATTGCTATTATCTAAATCTATTCTTTTGGCAATTTCAATTGTTTCGTTCAACTGCGCTTCATTTAAATTCTGACGATATGTTTTAAAAGCGGGTGGTGTTAATAAAACCAGACTAATATTCCTATTCTTACACCATGCAACAATAGAACTTAGAGTCAGTTCGTTATCTCTTAGAATAATTTTATACTTAATATCATTAATATCTTTGGAATGTCTAAGTGCTGCCGTTTTTCCAGTTTCAATCAGGTCTCGGGCATTTTCTGATTTATAGTTCGTACCCCAGCCTAGACTTGTGCAAGAAATAGCTGAATTACCTTTTATATAGTAAGAACCCAATCGCTTTAGGTTCACATTTATTTTATTACTAAGTACTTCCGAGTAGTCAGTATAAGAGTTAGAAATTTTCAACCCATAGTAAAGTATATAATTTTTAACTCGCCAAGATTCAGAACCCGCTTCCAATTTTCCAAAAAGCGTAAAATATGAAATTGGCAAAACAATTGTTTTTAATTGCTTAAAACCAAATTGATATTTTTTTATGATTTCAAAATCATAATTTAAAGACTGAGAGATATGACTGGCATTAAATGTTTTAGTTGTAAAATAAACTGGATTAAAACCATAAAATGAATGAGAACTACCCAATATCAAAGTTTCAATTTCAGACGCATTTTTATCTAAATACTCTTTTTTGAATTCATAATCATTTGGTATATTTCTTAATAAAACTTCCATAAACAATCCAGAAAGTAAAATTGGAAGAGATATAAATATCGTTTTTATAATGAATTTTTTCATAAAGCCTAAAACTGAAAATAAATAAATTGTTGCTCTTTACCACCAAACCAAAATATTGCAATGATAATTGCATAATACATCGCATATCTTAATGGGCGCTTCCACTTTATGCCTAAATGTGCAATTGCATATTGTCCTTCTCTTCCTGTCCACTCAATTAAAACAAATACAACAACAAAAATTACTGTTGTTAAACCTCCGAAACCAAATATATGTCTGGGAATTGAAAACAACGATTTAGAAAAAATTCCTGAAATATAGTCTATTGCGTGCCCTATATTATTTGCTCTAAAAAATATCCAAGCAAAAACAGTCAAACTAAAAGTTAACAACATAAATGAGAGTTCTTTAATGCTAGGCAAGTATTTACCTTGAGCTACTATTTCCAAGTTATTGCGGTTGTTATTGGTTAATAAGAGTGGTAAAAAATAGACTGCATTCAATGCTCCCCAAACAATAAACGTCCAATTCGCACCGTGCCAAAAACCGCTCACAATAAAAATCGCAAAAGTATTTCTAACTTTCATCCAAGTCCCACCACGACTACCACCTAAAGGAATATAAAGATAATCCCTAAACCAAGAAGATAGGGAAATATGCCAACGTCTCCAAAATTCTGCAATGTCTCTTGAAAAGTATGGAAAATTAAAGTTGCGCATTAGGTCAAAGCCGAAAAGACGTGAAGTCCCAATTGCTATGTCGGAATATCCTGAAAAGTCAGCATATATTTGAAAGGTGAAAAATAATGCACCTAAAACCAATGTGCTACCAGAATAGTCTGCTGAATTGTTGAAAATTAAATTAGCGTATTCTGCACAATTATCAGCAATTACTATTTTCTTAAAAAGCCCCCAAAGAATTTGACGCATTCCATCAACGGCTTTTGAATAATCGAAAGTACGCTTTTTGTAAAATTGTGGTAGTAAATGTGTTGCTCTTTCAATTGGTCCAGCAACCAATTGCGGAAAGAAACTGACAAACGCAGAAAAAGCAATAAAGTCTTTGGTTGGTTCAAGTTTTCGCCTGTAAACATCAATGCTATAGCTCAAAGTTTGGAAGGTGTAAAAACTTATTCCTACGGGTAATATAATATTTAATGAATTACTCTTTATCTCTGTTCCAAAGAATGAAAAAGTTGTTATAAAATTCTCAAGGAAGAAATCATAATATTTAAAGAAACCAAGAAAGCCAAGATTTACAATAATACTTGTCCAAAGTAAAATTTTTCTTTTAGCCTGATTTTCTTCTTTTGCAAGTCCTCTGCCAACGGAATAGTCAACAATAGTGCTAAAAATGATTAATGATAAAAATCTCCAGTCCCACCAACCGTAAAACACATAACTTGCTGCGACTACTAGAAAATTCTGCAGCTTAATATTCCTATTAGTTATAAACCAATAGAGTATAAATACAATTGGTAAGAATATCGCAAAATCAATTGAATTAAAAAGCATAAATTTTGAAGTGGACCCCATCGACTGGACACATTTTTTCAGATTTAAGGTGTAGTGTCAATTCTGCGATTATG
>JABMPI010000179.1 GCA_013203755.1 Bacteroidota bacterium | reverse complement strand
TCGAATCTTTATTGTGTAACGACTTGAAGATAAACAATTAACATCGCTTTTATTTGTTTTTAATTTACATTTTTAAGTAGTACCATAATTTATCAAAATATTATGGTTTTAAATTATCGCACTAATAATCAGCAAAAGCCAAAGTTGCAATACTAACTTTTGTATTTTCTGTTTTTAACAGTTGAAATGCACATGCTTCCAAAGTAGAACCAGTTGTTACAACATCATCAATTAACAAAATATGTTTGCCTTGAAATTCGTCCGGTTCTTTAATACCAAATATACCCTCCACATTTTGCCAGCGTTCAAAACGATTTTTCTGGGTTTGAGTTGAAGTATACACCTGCCGAAATAGATTTTTTGTTGAAACTGGTTTTTGTAAACTGTCAGAAATTCCCTTTGCAATCCAATCACTCTGATTAAATCCACGTTTTTTCTGTTTCCGGGGATGAAGAGGAACGGGAACAATTAAATCTACATCTCCAAAACCCACAGAATTTAATAGTGTAAAACCAAATTTTCTCCCAGTTTCAAAACCCAATTCCTTTAAACCTTTGTATTTTACAAAATGAATGAGTTGCATGTATTTGCTACCCTTTTTATACGAAAAAAATGATGTTGCATTTTCAATCTGCACTCTTCCCCAAAACAACTGTGCAACTTTATTTTCGTTATTCAAATGAAAGTTGGTTACCGGCAAATCGTACCAACAATTCAAACACAAATATTTTTCTTGCGAAATTAGACGGTCGCCGCAAGTGATACATAAAGTTGGGAAAAACAGTTCTGCCAAATCATATATTCCACGGGTTAACTTATTCATAGCTCAAAAGATACAAAGAATAGTTTTGAATATAGGTATTTTTAGTAAAACTCGCGTCTTTAAAAGATGTTGGTAATAATTAAGATTAAACAATATAATAGGTAACCAAATCTTGATTGCTTCTAAAATTCGTTATAAATGTTCTAAACATTAAGTAAACGTTTAATAATTTATTAAATTTGGGGGCATTTTATAAATCAACTAAATTTTAAACAAAAAAGTATGCTAAAAACGCTGGGCAAATATTTAAGGAAAAAACTGCTTCTGGTAATATTTATAGGGTTTGTAATTGGAATCCTTGTCACTATATATTCTAACAAAGCAATTGTTGCAACCTCTACTAACGAGTCGTGCGAAATGTGTCACGTACACCCCCATGTTTTTGATTCATGGAAACTTTCGGTTCATCACGATACGCGGGTAGGTATACATATTGGTTGTGTTGAATGCCATTTACCTCCAAAAGGGCAAGGTTATTTGAAGGAAAAAATAATTGCATCAACCAGAGATTTATATGGTTATATATTTAAAGACAGTGCCGATTTTAACTGGGAAGCAAAATCAACTTTAGACGAAGCACAACACTTTGTTTTTCAAGAATCGTGCGTAAATTGCCACGCTAATATTTTTCCATTAACTCTTACAAAAAAGGGACAGGATGCGCATTTGTATTATTCGCAAAACGAAGAGGAATTACGTTGTATCAATTGCCATTTAAATGTGGGACACTACGATCCAAATGCACTGCATGCCCAAAATGTAAAATTTGGAAAAACCGGCAACGAAAATAAGGAGAAATTTACTGAGGCTGCCAATGTTACTTCGCATGAAGATTTTACTGAAACCATTCCGGAAACCACAATATCGATTAATATGAAGGCTATTCCTGGCGGAAGTTTCAAAATTGGTAGCCCTGAAAAAGAACAGTTTCGCGATGCTGATGAAGGACCGCAAAAAACGGTTAATCTCAGCCCTTATTTTATGGCAGAAGTTGAAATTACCTGGGATACTTATTTAGCATTTTACAGCGCAACAGCTGCCGAAGGAAGATCGACAGACACCGAAGGTACGAGAACAGAGGCAGATGTAGATGCTATTTCAGGGCCAACACCTCCTTACGGGCAACCTGACCAAAACTGGGGCTTAGGAAGCCGCCCGGCAATTACAATGAGCTACCTTTCTGCTCAAACTTTTTGTAAATGGCTAACTCAAGTTACCGGTAAAACGTATCGTTTACCAACCGAAGCAGAGTGGGAATATGCAGCACGTGGCGGTTCAGAAACTCCATTTTTCTTTGAAGGAGATCCAAAAGATTTTAGTAAAAAAGGTTTTATTGGAAAATTATTTGGAAAATCAGGCGAAGAAATTAACAACTATGTTGCATTTGCAGATAACAGCCAAGCTCGATCGGTAGAACCTGAAAATATTGAAGCAAATCCTTACGGATTAAAAAATATGCTAGGCAATGTTTCGGAATACTGTTTAGATTGGTACGCTGAAGATGCTTACACACAGCTACAAGACGGCGCTACCGACCCAAAAGGTCCTGCGTCGGGGGAAGAACATGTAATTAGAGGAGGCTCCTATAAAAGTGAAATTGGGGAAGTTAGAAG
>JABMPI010000178.1 GCA_013203755.1 Bacteroidota bacterium | reverse complement strand
GCCATAACCACCACCGTAACCACCACCGTAACCACCATAACCACCACCGTAACCACCACTACTTCCATAAGGGTTGCTATTGTAATATTTGTTGGCACTATAATTTATACGAGAATGCGATAAAGACAATGAAAATGAATTTGGTTTTTTACCCCCTAACCAAGGTTCTATAAACGACATACTTACCGTTCTATAATATCTTCCACTGGTTTGGTAACGCAAACTCAAAGTTTGTCCATCGCCCGTAGGAAGTGGTCGCCATGCCTCTTTGTTAAATATATTACGAACAGAGAAATTTGCAAATTTTAAACCAACCGAGCCAACAAACATTCCTCCACCCCAACCACCGGAAAGTTCAATTTGGTCGTTTGCTTTTTCTTGCAATTGATATTCAATGTCAACCGTTCCATTTTCCGGATTAGGTTGAACATCTGGATTAATTGCTTCCGGATCAAAATGGCCCAATTGTGCCAATTCTCTATAAGAACGCATAAGTAGCGTTTTGCTAAATAAATCACCCGGGTATGTTCTTACTTCCCGCCTGGCAACATGCTCGTGTGTTTTTGTATTTCCAACAATGCGCACCTCGTTAATTGTAGCTTGTTTTCCTTCCGAAATTCGCATCTCGTAATCTATGGAATCTTCGTTGATATTAATTTCAATAGGGTCGAGATTAAAAAACAGATATCCTTTGTCCAGATATTGATTGTTTAATCCTTCATCGTTATCAAAAAGTCGCTTATCCAATATTTTTTGGTTAAAAACATCTCCCTTTTTAATACCCAAAACTGCGCTCAAATAATCTGAAGGGTAAATGGTATTTCCCACCCATTTAATGTCTCCAAAGTAGTATTTATTACCCTCTTCTACTTCTAAATCAATATTAACCTTTGATTTATTCTTGCGCCCAACCAGAACCTGAGATACAGAATCATGGGCAATTATCGCATCACGATATCCCTCCTCATTGTATTTGTCTACCAATAAAACCTTATCTTTTTTATACTCTTCCTGAAGGAATTTTTTTGTTTTGAAAAAGTTACGAAGCTTTTTGGCATTGGTCTTTTTCATGGCACGCTCAAGCACAACTTCTGTAATCTCTTTGTTACCACTAATAAATATTTCGTTCACTTTTACCTTTTCCTTTTTATCTATATAGATATCGAGAATAAGACTATTATTTTGCGTTGAATCATCACGCTGAACAATATTTACTTCCGTATTTAAAAATCCCTTTTCTAAAAATATTCCTTTAATAGTACGTTCTGCACTATTAACCTGATGATCGGTAATTTGACTTCCTTTTAACAGGAGTACCTTTTCTGTAATGTCATCCTTTTCTGATTTCGACACTCCCATAAAATTCACATCCGCAAGTCGGGGACGTTCCTGCAGATATATATCAAACCAGATTTTATCGCTAACCACTTTTGTTGCAGTTATTTTTACGTCAGAAAACAATCCTTGCCCCCACAATTTTTTAATGGCAGCGGTAACTGTTTCACCTGGAACTAAGATTTCGTCACCAACATTTAAACCCGAAAGTTGGATTAATACCGTTTTATCAAGATACTTAATTCCGGATACCTGCACATCGGCAATGGTATACTTTTTAGGACTTGAATAATAAATCGAGAAGTTGGTACTGTCGGCATCCTGAGAAAAAACTCCAGGCACTATCGCGACAATAAAAAATAATAGTGATATTATAAATCTTTGCATTCTATTCATACATTAATTAGCTGATTAACTGTTCACTGGTTTTTCCAAATCTCCGTTCTCTATTTTGAAAATCAAAAACGGCCTCCCACAAATCTTCCTTTCGGAAGTCGGGCCATAATTTTTCTGTAAAATACAATTCGGAATATGCTATTTGCCACAATAAAAAATTACTGATCCGATATTCGCCACTTGTACGAATTAACAACTCCGGATCCAAAATTTTAGCTGTATTCAAATAACCCTCAAACAGTTCATTGTTTATTTTTTCTGGCTTTATTTTTTTATCTATTGAATCCTGAACCAAATTTTTAACTGCATTAATTATTTCCCATTTAGAACTATAACTTAGTGCAAGAACCAGGTTTAAACCTGTATTCGAATCAAGAAAACTAATACATCCTTCTAGTTTTTCTTTTACTTTGGCTGGCATTGCTTCTATATTTCCAATGGTGGACAATCGTACATTATTTTTCATTAACGATTCCGTTTCCATTTCAATAGCTTGTACCAACAATTCCATTAAAGCATCTACTTCATTTTTGGGCCTTTCCCAATTTTCGGTAGAAAATGCATAAAGAGTAAGGTATTTAATTCCAATTTCGCCGGCTCCTTCTACCACCGACCGAACCGACTCAACACCACGTTCGTGCCCAAATACTCTGGCTTTCCCATGTTTTTCAGCCCATCTGCCATTGCCATCCATAATTATGGCAACATGTTTTGGAATATTATTTTTGTCTAGCCTGTTTCTGAACGACTCCATTACTTCTTTTTACTTTCGTAGGCCGGGCATGCTTTTTTACCCAGATAAATCATATAGGTTAAATGAACCCCTAAATATGCCGACCAATCCATATTATGAACACCGCTGGTGTAGAATACCTCTTCATTCTCGTTATTCAAAATTGCCAGCGGATCATCCAGGTCATCAAATTTATCGCTTAACAATTTTCTCATTTGGTATTCAACTCCTACTCCCAATCTCCGCCCCAAATTATATTTAAATCCAATTCCAAAAGGGAGTGTGGTTGCAATCACCGATTCTTCAATTACTTCGCTTCCTTTTATATGATCCGGATTAAAACTTTCAATTAATAACGGATCCATTTTGTATGGAAAATAAGCCACTCCCAATCCGAACGTAACATACGACGAAAATGGAGTATTTTTTACCCCCAAAATATATTTCAAATAATTTATTTCAATTTGAAACGAAAGATCTTGTACACTTTTATTAAAAGTCCAAGGTACTCCTTCAATCAAACCCTCTTCAGCAAAAGTGCCGGTTAAAATCATTGTTCTTAGCCCCACTCTGGCATTGAAATTATACCTAAAATATGCTCCAAAATTTGGATTAAACGCATTAAATTCAGCAACTTCATTCATGTCACCAAAATAAGCCGAAGTTCCTCCCCAAATTCCAATATCAGCAGTTTTTTGGGCAAAACCCGAAACAGTTATCCAAACAGTCGCAAACACCAACAAAATCTTTTTCATACTGGTATCTAAAATCCTTTAATTAACAATAGCTTCAGACATGTTTAAATTTTCATTTCATCCAAAAAAAAATGATGCTTCGAAAGAGAAAAAACGCTCCAATTTGTTGCTGTATTTGAACATATTTCATGCATTTTTCACTTACAAAAACACCCCATAACTCACTGAACATCAACGAACTTAACTCTCGCGCCTATTAATATCAAAGCTTTCAAGACGTACAAAAGTAATATAATTCACAAAATAACATACCTGAATGTTATTATAAAACCCAAAAGAAGATTAAAAATTGTTAAGCCCAATGAAAATAAAGGCTGCTATGTAATTTAACCAATTATTAAAAAGTAAAATCGTTGTCTTAGTAATCAGGTTGTCCTGGTAGTTCTCCTACTATAAATATTGTACCCGAACTTAATTGTGAACAAGACTTTAATTTCTCCGGTCCATTCCCCACATGAGTTTATTTCGAAGTGTATTAAAAAATGGCTGGTCGGGCAATTGTAAGGTTTTCAACATAAAATCAGCCTTTTTAACTTTAATAATTGTGGAAAGTTCAACTGCCTCAGATCTAAAATCGAGTGCAGTTAAATAATGTGTTCCCCTTCCTTCAACCTTCAATGTTATTTCACTTTTATCTGGCACTACAATTGGTCGAATTGTTAGGTTATGCGGTGCAAGCGGGGTAATTACAAAATTTTCTGAATCGGGAGTTAATATAGGCCCCCCCACACTTAACGAATATGCTGTTGAACCGGTGGGTGTCGCAATTATTAATCCATCAGCCCAATAATTATTTAGCAACTCGTTATTTACATAAGTTAAAACATTTATCATCGAAGAAGTGTCTGTCTTTAAAACAGCCATTTCATTTAATGCATAATTAAAATCGATATTTTTGCGTCCTTCAAATTCAACTTGTAATAATGAACGTTCGATAATTGAGTACCTGTTGTTAAAGATATTGGAAAGTGCATCACTAATTTGGTCTGCCGAAATATCAGCCAAAAAACCAAGCCGCCCACTGTTTACACCAATAACAGGTATATCAAAATTGCGAATATTTAATACCGAGTGCAAAAAAGTTCCGTCGCCACCAATACTAAAAATAAATTCGTTCTTTTCATCGAAATCGACAAAAGAATGAAACAACGAAGTATAATAAGGAGTAGTATTTAACTCTTCAACTAAATGAGAATAAAAAGATTTTGAAAGCTGCACTTCAACTTTATTGGTTTTTAAGAATTGAAAAAACTCTTGTAGTACAGGAACAAAATCGTCGGATACAATAGTTCCGAAAACAGCTACCTTCATTCGTAATTCTTTATATGTTCATAAATTTCATAAATTGATCGTACCGATCGTCGTACAAATCGCTGAGCATTGATTGGTCCAGATAAACTGCTTTTATATTATAATCGAATCGCGTAAACGACTGAATTATTGGAGACAAATCTTCTTTATCTAATTTCAAAATAACATCCAAATTACTGTTTCCTGGCTTTCTATCTAAAAAAGAGCTTAAAACCTTTGCTCCATTATCTTCCACAATTTTACTTATTTGAATCATAGAATAATCGTTCACATTCATTTCCAAAACAATAACTCCTCCTATTTCTTGCAAAGAAAACAGATGGGCAAATCTTCTGGCCAAATCGTACAAAGTAATTGCTCCTAAATAATAGTGGTCGTCATCCAAAACAGGTAACACACTAATTTTTAGCTTGTACATTACCACAGCAACTTCAAAAATATGCTGATCGTTATGAGCGTGCGAAGGATCCAGTTTATCCAATTCCTTTTCTATGGGTTCCTCCAATAAATTCAAATCGTAAATTAATTTATCCGAAACCAAACCTAAATATTTTGAATCTTCAACAACCGGAATGTGCGACACCCTGTACAAGTCCATCCAGTTCAATGCTTTTTGTCCAATTTCAGTACTTTTTACTGATGGAATAACATCCGATATGAGCTTTTCTGCTAGCACTTCTTTACTTTTAAATTTCTATCCTTTCGTTTGAAAATTGTAACTTGCACTACTAATTTTATTAAAAATGACAAGACTAAGTGTAAATATAAATAAAATTGCAACACTGCGAAACTCGCGCGGTGGTAAAATGCCCAGTGTAAAAGAGGCTGCAATAAATTGTCAAAAATTTGGAGCACAAGGAATTACAATCCACCCACGCCCCGACGAAAGGCACATTACCCGAAAGGATGTATATGAATTAAAACCTTTAATTACAACCGAATTTAATATTGAAGGTTATCCCAGCGAGGATTTTTTAAAGATGGTAATTGAAGTTCAAGCCGATCAGGTAACATTGGTCCCAGATGGAAACAACCAGTTAACCAGCGACCACGGGTGGGATACCTGGGGAAACCTTAGCTTTTTAAAAGAAGTAATCTCGCGTTTACACGAACATGGAATAAGAACTTCTGTTTTTGTAGACCCTGATACAAAAGCCGTTGAAGGAGCTGCCGAAATTAAAACCGATCGTATTGAATTATATACAGAGCCTTACGCAACACTTTTCCCAATCGACCATAGCAAAGCAATTGAACCGTTTGTAGAAGCTGCAAAAGTTGCTGAAAAATTAGGCATTGATGTAAATGCTGGTCACGACCTTAGTTTAGAAAACCTAAATTACATGTTTCACCGAATTCCAAATTTAAAAGAGGTTTCTATTGGACATGCTTTAATTGCTGACGCACTGTATTTGGGGTTGGAAAGCACAATCCATAAATATCTTGACTGTTTGAAATAAGGTTGAAACAAGAATAATATATACGTATTAATTGTAAAATCGTCAATTCGAATTGATTCAACACCTGTTTCTGCGAAAAAGATACTGAATTGAACGTAGCGTGACGTACAGTTCAACGATTTAAATTCCTCAGCAAAACAGATCACTATCACAAAAACAGATGAAATTATATTACAGAAAAGATGGAAAGGGTTCGCCGCTTGTTGTTGTTCATGGATTGTATGGTTCGTCCGATAATTGGATAAACATTGGCAAACGGCTGGCTGAAAAACATACAGTTTATATGCTCGACCAGCGAAATCATGGTCGCTCTCCTTTTGCCGATTCTCATACTTACAACGATTTGCGCGACGATTTAGAAGCTTTTTTTGAACAACATCAAATAGAAAAAGCAACTCTTTTAGGACACAGCATGGGCGGAAAAGTTGCCATGTGGTTTGCCGCGGATTTTCCGGAAAAAGTTGAAAAACTTGTTATTGCCGACATTGCGCCTAAAGATTACCTACTATTAAAAGAAAACAGTCAGTTTTACTTGCATCAAAACATATTACTTGCCATGCAGGAGATTGATTTTTCGCAAATAAAATCGAGAAACGATGTAGACGATTTTATGGCTGAAAAAATAGACGACTCCCGAATCCGACAATTTCTCTTAAAAAATGTAGCCAAAAACAAAGAGACCAAACAATATAAATGGCGTGTAAATGCCGAGGTTTTATACGACCATTTAGATGAAATTGTAAGTGGGGTGAACAAAAACTGGCTGGACGACCGAACTCCAATTACCAGTTATCCTGTAATTTTTATTCGCGGAATGAAATCGAATTATATACTTCCCGAAGATGAAATTCTGATCAGGGAGATTTATCCCGACGCAAAAATTATTGACATTCCTGAAGCTGGACATTGGTTACATGCCGAACAACCTGAAAAATTTATGCAGGCGGTGATGTTGTGTTGTTGAAGAAGTCAGAAGCTGGAAGACCGAAGTCGGAAGTAAAGAAAGAAATATAAGAATTGTTGCTGGTTTCGAGTTCTGGTTTCGGGAATAAAAAAGATACCATCTGTATATACTGAATGAATACAGATGGCATCTTTAACTCTTTCTAACCAAAAATTTATCGATTATACTTCTCCGTCAACTCTTTCAAAAAACGTTTTTGTCCCTGTTTCAACTGTTTCCACTGAAAACGCCAACCCCAATTACCGATCGCAATTCCCGGGGTATTCATTCTGGCATCCGAATCTAATCCCAGCAAATCCTGCATAGAAATTATTGCCCGGTCAGTCACCGATGCCCAAATTAATTCTATGGCATTTCCCAACATTTTTCCGGCATCTTTGCCTAAATAAAGTTGAGCCAGTTTTTTTTCGTCTCCATTAATTGAATTTAACCAACCAAGTGTCGTATCGTTGTCGTGCGTGCCGGTGTACGCCACAAAATTATTATCCGAATTGTGCGGCAAATGATCGTGCGAAGCATCGGTGGTAAAAGCAAATTGTAACACTTTCATTCCCGGCAAATTAAAGTCTTCGCGAAGTTTATCCACTTCCTGAGTTATTATTCCCAAATCCTCAGCAATAAAGGGAAGCTCTCCTATTTGCCCTTTAATTTTTGCCAACATTTCGAATCCAAACGCAGGAACCCACTTCCCATTTATTGCAGTTTCTTCGCCAGCCGATACCGACCAAAACGACTCTAATCCACGGAAATGGTCAATGCGAACCTGATTAAACATTTTCAGATTAAAATGTAATCGTGCCATCCACCAATCGTAATCTCGCTCTTTTAAGCGATGCCAATTAAAAACAGGATTGCCCCACAACTGACCGGTTGCAGAAAAATAATCGGGAGGAACACCTCCAACTTCAGTTGGAATCAAATTATCATCCAATAAAAATATATCGGTATTTGTCCAAACATCAGAACTGTCGGTTGAAACATACAGTGGCACATCACCAACTATTTCAACTCCGTTTGAGTTGGCATACTCTTTTAATGCAAACCACTGTCTAAAAAACAAAAACTGAAGGAATTTATGAAAATCTACATCCACCGACAATTGCTCTCCTACTCTTTGCAATGCAGAATTTTCTCTAAACTTAAACCCTTTCTCCCAATCCGTCCAAAGCACATCGTCGCCATGATGGTTTTTAGCCGCCATAAAAAGGGCATAGTCGTTTAACCACCACGAATGTTCGTCTAAAAACGAATAATATTCATTTTGAAATTTCTCATGGATTTTATTCTGATAAGATGAAAAAGCTTTTCCCAACATCTCATATTTCCACTTTTTTACCTTTTTGAAATCAACACGTTTTTGAATAAATCGTGGAATTTTTTCCAAAATCGTTTTATCCAAAATCCCATCATCCACAAGTAATTCAAGGTCGATTAAAACCGGGTTTCCTGCAAAGGCTGAAAAACACTGATAAGGAGAATCTCCAGCGCCAACCGGACCAAGCGGCAAAATCTGCCACATTTTCTGTCCGGTTTCCTTTAAAAAATCGACAAACTGAAAGGCATTTTTGCCTAATGTTCCCACCCCTTCATCACCGGGCAAGGAAGTTATATGAAGTAAAATTCCGCCTTTGCGTCTACTCATTTTTAAAATTCTTTCTGAAAGTTGTTAAATGGTCAGCTGTTTCGCGTACAATTCGCTGAACAGCCAATCCATGTTTCAAATCGGTGTTAAACGACTGCGCATCGTCGCCTGTAAAAAATTTATAATGCGCATGAACCATTGAACGCAACCACCCCGGAGGAACATGCCCCGACGGAAAACTGGTTGCCGGTTTATAATTGCTGCCAACCATCTGTTTTATCCATTGATTGGAACCTTCAATATAATATTCGAAATACTCAGAGTTTGCAGAAGAGTAGCGAATTGCTCCATTTTCGGCATAAATTTCCAATTGCACTAAATCTCCGGTACCAGAGCTAATCCGGCTTGCCGACATATTTCCCACCGCCCCGGTTTCGGGTTCAACCAACGATAACGAGCTAAATAAATCGGAACCTGCAGGAACATCTCCAAAATTACCACCTTGCAAAGCACTTGTTATTTGCAACTTTTCACCCATAAATGCCATTAACAAACTAATTCCGTGCGAACCTAAATCTGCCATTGCTCCACCATCGGGAGCAGGTGTTAATCGAGTTACCCGCTTTTCGCGGTAGGCAGTTTGCAAATAATCTCCGTGGTAATATTTCAAATCGAAATGAATGGGTTTTCCTAATTTACCCGATTTCCAAAAATTCAAAGCCTCGCGCACCGACGATGTTTGCAAATATTGAAAACCAACCTGAATTTTTATTGATGGGTCGGCCATTTCCAATAAATCTTTCATCGCTTCCTCTTCCTGCAACGATGAACAAACCGGTTTTTCAAGATAAATATATTTTACATTTGGCATTTTTAAAGCCAACTTAAAATGCTCGAAATGAACCTTGTTTGGTCCTAAAATAAATACAGCCTCTATTTTTTCGTTTGCTGAAAGTTCTTCGACAGTTTGAGCAGTTTTAAACCCAAATTTGCTTGCAAAACTTTCGCGGCTCTCTTTTCGTACCGATGCTGCCGATTCCAGAATAATTTCAGGAACTTCGTTATAATAATATTTTAATGCCTGAATGGAATAAACATGAGCTTGCGCAATTCCACCCGCTCCTAAAAATCCAACATGTATTTCTTGCATAAAAGGTATTTTTCAAAATTTGTTCAAAAATAGTCTTTTCAACGAATAAAACTCTTTTGCCATTTACTTCTTTATAAGACACTTTTATTTTTTGGTAGCTATTTGTAATTTAGAAATTTTAGCAACCCAAAACACCCAAACACAAATATTCCAAGAAACTTTAAAAAGATTTTTCTATATTCAAATTCTATTTAAAATGTTTTAAAAATGAAAAGTCTCATACTATACTCAATGCAGATAGCTTTT
>JABMPI010000177.1 GCA_013203755.1 Bacteroidota bacterium | reverse complement strand
TATTGGGGGCTGACGAACCTTTGGAAAATGCTGCTGATCTGCAAACCAATGGTTGGGAACTTTCACTTACCTATAAAGATAACTTTAACCTGGCAGGCAAACCTTTCAATTTCAATACCAGATTTATCTTGTCCGACAGTCGCGCCTGGATAACCGACTTCGATAATCCAAATAAAAACCTTAGCCAATATTATGTTGGGCAAGAATTTGGTGAACTTTGGGGTTTGGAAAGCGACGGATTTTACACAACCATAGAAGAAACTCAGGCACTGGACGAAACACAATTAATTCCCTGGGGTGCACTGTCAATTGTTCCGGGATGGCCAAAATATATCGATCAGGACGGAAATGGTATAATTGAAAAAGGATATACTGTTGATGATCCAAAAGATGCAAAAATTATTGGCAACACTTCTCCTCGTTTCCGTTTTGGATTAAACTTTAGTTTCGATTGGAATGGTTTTGATGTAAGAACTTTTGTACAAGGAATTGCTAAAAAAGATTACTATCCGCGCCACTACCTTTACTGGGGTTTTTACCAGCAACCATACTCTGGTGGATACGAACATCTCATGGATTTTTACCGACCTGCTGCCGATAGCGATATTGACATGGCAAAACACTCGCAAGCATATATCGATGCAGGATTGGCTGATGCTAATCTTGATGCCCAATATCCAATTTTACAAGCATGGTTAGCAGACCGAAACTTGGGTGAGGGACTAAACGAGTCAAAGGGGCTTGCAACTCCTCAAACAGGCTACTTGCTCAGTGCGGCATACATTCGTATAAAAAACATTACTGTTGGTTATACGCTGCCAAAATCCTTAACACAGAAGATTAATATCGAAAGGGTCAGATTTTTTGTAAGTGGAGAAAATATTGCTGAATGGTCGAAAGTAAGTGATTATTTTGATCCGGAAGCTGTAACTGACAATGGACATGGTTATGCTTATCCATTCCAAAGAAAGTATTCATTTGGTGTAAACATTGATTTTTAATCTTCATCAACAAGAAAAAAAATAATTATGAAAAAAATAATTTCAATATTTAGTATAACACTCATCATTCTGTTTTCAGCATGTAATGATGATTATATGGATCGGTTCCCGGAAACCTCCATCGGAACTGAAAACTTCTTTAAAAGCGAAGAAGACTTAAAAATGTTCATCTACAATTTCTACAATTTCGCGGGTGTTAACAACTATGGAGACGACGGTTATCTTACAACCGACAATGCAGCTAATACCGGTAGTACCGAATTAAAAAACATAATGCTTAGCAGTAATCCTTCTTCGGCAACTATTACCGGAGGATGGACATGGAGTACACTACGGAATATCAATCTTTTCCTTGAAAATGCTGACAAAGCAGATATTTCAGAAGATGTACTAAATCACTACAAAGGCGTGGCTCGTTTTTTCCGTGCCCGTTTTTATATGGATAAGGTTAAACGTTTTTCCGATGTTCCCTGGTATGATCAAGTCATTGGAACTTCTAATGAAGAACTCCTCTTTAAAGGAAGCGATTCAAGGGATATGGTTATTCAAAAGATATTTGAGGATTACGAATTCGCAGGGCAAAATGTGAAAGCGGAACAACCCTTGGGCGCTGTAAATAAATGGGTGGTTTTGGCATACAAAGCACGACATGCATTATATGAAGGAACTTACCGGAAATATCATACCGAACTGGAAATGCAATCAACCGCAAATACCTATCTGCAAATTGCAATAGATGCTGCAAAGGGAATAATGGATAACGGTGGTTTTAGTATTTATTCAACAGGGAATATACAATCAGATTATGCCAGCCTCTTTAACAGTCAGAATTTATCTTCAAATCCGGAAATTATTTTTGCGAATATTTCTGAAGATGAAACAAAAAACAGTGGTTGGTGGGAATGGATGTTTGGAAATTATGAAGTCAGCCCTTCCAAAGATTTGTTGCAAGCCTACCTCATGAGCAATGGTTCCTATTACTCTTCGCAGGCAAGTCCTGAAACAAATTCATTCATTGAAGAGTTTGAAAATCGTGATCCACGATTAAATCAAACTTACGCTTTTCCAGGTTGGGAATTAATTAATACCGGAACATATGCACAAGGTGGTGGCATTTATAAGCAACAACTACAAAAGAACTTTACGGGCTACCACCAAATTAAAGGCTTTGTAAACAATACCGATCAGACCGTACAAAATGGTGTTGATTTTCCTTCAATCCGTTTTGCTGAAATGTTATTAATTTATGCTGAAGCAAAAGCAGAAATGGGTGAATTAACACAAGGTGATTTGGATAATACAATTAACAAATTACGTGACCGGGCAGGAATGCCACACCTAAGCATGAATCCTGCTGTTGATCCGATACAGGAGGCTCGTTTTCCTAACGTAAATTCTTCACAAAAGAAAGAGGTTCTTGAAATACGCCGCGAACGCCGCATTGAAATGGCATTGGAAGGCTACCGCTATGATGACCTGATGCGCTGGGAAGCAGGCAAAATACTTGAAACTGAACCAAAAGGCTTGTATTTTCCGGGATTGGGAAAATACGACATGACCGGTGATGGTATCGAAGATATTGTACTACTCGATTTAAGTGAATCAATTCCCGGAGCAGGCGATAAAGAAGTAAACTCATTAGGAGAAACCCTTATTTATTACCGGATTGGTCCACAAGACAGCGATGCCTCCTTCTATATTAGTGGAGACAATCAGGGATATATTGAGTCGGTAAAAGATAGAGGGACTTTTGTTGACCCAAAATACTATTACCGCCCCATTCCTGAAACACATACAACTGTGAATCCGAACTTAACCCAGGTGTTTGGCTGGAACTAATATTGTTTAACTGATAAATACAATAAAAATGAAACGAGCATGTAAAATTTCTTACACACAGAAGAATGATTATACGCGAGTTCCATATGATACCATAAAAAACAAACAATTTAATCATATGAAATACATATTTAGTTTATTAATAGTCATTATTTTCTTCGCCATTAGTTGTGTCCCAACTTTCGAAGAAGTGGGTACACTTCCGGATCTGCCGGTAATTAAGGAAATAATTGTTGGGAATGAATCTGGAAAGATTCCCCAAATCAATGCAATCTACGCTGATTCTCATTTAGATACTGTCTTTGTATAAGACAAAACCGCTGATTTTTCAAATATCTATTTAAATGGCAACCTTGAAAAAGGTTGTATTATTGAACCACTCGATGGTGCAGCATCTTTTGGAGAATATGGCGATTTTTCAACTCCACGAAAATACAGGGTAACTGCTCCTTCAGGGAAGTCAGCCGACTGGACAGTTATTATGGATTATTATATTCCACCAGTTGGATGTTTAACTGACCGTTGGGTTGGAAACGTAATTTGTACCGATGGAATTTGGGAAAGTTACAGCCCTAGTTATTGTATCGGGGAGAAAATTAACAACGACTGTAAAAAGTTAAAACTAACTTTCGATTTTTGGGCCGACGGTGGAGCAGTTGCTGTTTTAGAATTACAACTTGGCGACATTGACACCGACACATTTATGGGAGACCTAACTCTGGTAAAAGACGTTACCGTTACATCTTATGGAGCTGATATGACTTTCCATGCCGGATCTGCTGGTACCTATAATGCTACAGCCAACGAATTATACCTTGATATTGTATTTAGCGGCTACGACATAGGTGCCGATAATTATGCCTTCACTATAAAACAAGGCAATTAAAAACAGAACTATACATTAATTATATTACAGGTCTGGAATTTCCCAGGCCTGTTTTTAATAAACAAAGAAATGAAATCGGTTATAATTACAATCTTTATAACATTAAGTTTTACAGTATTTTCTAATGCTGTTGAATCCCACAAGAAAAAAGACAAATTCAGTTTTGCCTTTTTTACAGATATTCATTTAAATAAAGGCGACAATAATTGTTTTGAAGGGATCGAAGAAGCAATTGAATCTGCAAAAAAAAATCACATCGATTTTATTCTAACAGGCGGTGATAATGTTGATATTGATGTATTAAAAAAAGATGCTAAAACTGCGCATGAACTGTACCAACATTATGCAAAAATTATTGAAAATGCCGGAATTGATTACCATGTAACAATTGGCAATCATGACCGCTTTTTTGGATGTGAAAAAGATGAACCATTGTACAATGAAGGTTTATTTGAAAAATACATTCATAAAAGCTATTACTCTTTCGATTACCAAGGCTGGCATTTTATTGTACTTAATACCAGTAATTCGGTTGTGGATGAAAAGCAAAAAGATTGGTTGGAGAACGACTTAAAATCGATTGATGCAAAAACACCAATAATCGTTTCTACTCATGTTCCATTCCTATCTGTTTATTATCCTGCACTTCAAGGGAAATACACAAATACTGACACGTTTAAGAATTTCAAAGAAATCTGGGATATGTTCGGGGATAAAAACCTAAAATTGGTTCTTCAAGGGCACATGCATCTCTACGAAGAAATAAAAGTTAAAGGAGTACAATTTATCACTGCCGGTGCAGTAAGTGCAAGTTGGTGGGGAGGCAATTATCATGGTACAGAAGAGGGCTACCTTTTGATTAATATTGATGGGAATGATTTCGACTGGGAGTACATTGATTACGACTGGGAAGTAACAAATAAATAATTGCACCTTCATAAAATAACAAATTCAAATAACTGAATAAATACGTCCACAAATTCCAATACAGTTTAGTTACCTTTATAAATAAATATCATGAAACTAAAAGTTGCCTTTTACATTCTTTGTTTGTTTCTGTTAAATTCATGTTCTCAAGACAAAAAATCTGATCCATGGATAATTTCGGCTCCGGCAGGTAACCGTTTTGTAACTATAGATAAAACAGGCGAAACAATTATTCCAAACGGACGAATTGTTGCCCCGGCAGGAAAAAGCATTGTAGTTGCACCACATCCTTACGGATTAACTTTAAGCCCCAACGGGAATACCGCAATAACCGCCAACTCAGGAACCGGACCACTTTCAATTACAATTCTCAGAAATATATTGTCTGAGAATCCGGAAGTACAACAAGTTCCTCCCGGGCCTTCAAGCGACAAAGGCGTTTTGGCATCTGTATTTATGGGACTGGCAATTTCGAACGACAACAGCATTGTTTATGTTGCCGGCGGACAAGAAAATAAAATATTCGTTTTTGACGTAAATACCGGAGAAAAGAGAGATTCTATCGATTGTTCCTTTGTTTCGGAAAACACAGATTACAGTCATGGTTACATTGGCGATTTAATTCTCTCGAAAAATGGAAAAAAATTGTATGCTGTTGACCAAATTGGTTTTCGCATGCTTATAATAAATACTGAAACCGGGAGTGTAGAACACAATGTTCCGGTTGGAAGATATCCATTTGGAATATGTTTGTCGCCCGATGAAAAGAAAATTTATGTGGCCAATGTGGGCATGTTCGAATATAATTTAATTAATGGGATAACTGAGGAAAATATTGCTGAGAAAGCATTAAAATACCCAGCATTCGGATACGGAAGTAAGGAGATGATTGAGGGAATTGAAAACGATAGCATGTCTGTTCCTGGATTGGGTGAGATGAATTCTCCAGAAGCTTTTTCGGTTTTTACAATCAGTTTAGAGAATCCGGATAATCCAAAAGTAATTGCCAAAACAAAGACAGGCAATTTAGTTGGTGCAAAAGTAGAAGACATTCCAGCGGTTGGCGGCGCCAGTCCCAATTCGCTGGCAGCAACCAACAAATACGTTTTTGTGAGTAACGGCACCAACGATAATATCTCGGTTATTTCAATAGAAAAAGATACCGTAGTAAATACCATTTATCTAAAACCAGACGATCGGGTAAAACAATTCCGAGGCGTAATTCCATTCGGATTGGCACTTTCTCCAGACAATAAACGATTGTATGTTGCCGAGTCCGGGATAAATGCAGTGGCTGTTATCGATGTAGAAAAGCTTGAAGTTTTGGGACACATTCCAACGGGCTGGTTTCCTTCTAAAGTTAAAGTAAGCAACAATGGTGAAAAATTGATAGTTGCCAATGCAAAAGGTAAGGGAAGCGGTCCAAATGGTGGAGCTAATTTTAAGGTTGGCCCATCGGGAAGTTACATTGGTTCGCTGATGAAAGGAACCGTTCAAATTCTGGATATTCCTTCGGATGAAGAATTGAAGAATTACACAAAAAAGGTAATTTCCAATAATTTCGATTTTGAAAAAGCATCAGCAGAAAAATTTAAATGGAGAAAAAATAATCCGGTACCACTTTATCCGGGAGAAAAAGAGAGCCCCATAAAACACATCGTTTTTATTTCGAAAGAAAACAGAACCTACGACGAGATTTTTGGTCAGGTTGAAAAAGGAAACGGAGAAGCCGAATTGGCGCGATACGGTGCGGGAGTTTCATTTCGGAATTCGAAAAGAACAACTTCGGTTGAAAATGCCGATATCATGCCGAATCATTTAAAAATTGCAACCGATTTTGCTATTGCAGATAACTTTTATGTAGATGCTGATGTTTCTGCCGATGGCCACCGCTGGCTGGTAAATACCTATCCAAACGAGTGGTGCGAAACGTGTACTGCTGCCAGTTATGGTGGAAACCGTTCTTTCGACTTCAACTCGAAAGCACCCGGAATTTTTGCAATGAACGGTGCGGCCGGGGCAATTTATCCTGAAGATTACAACGAAGCCGGTTCCATGTGGGATCATTTGGAACGAAATAATATCGACTTTTTTAATTTTGGTTTCAGTATCATGTTCGAACCGGGAATATACGAAAGCAAATACAAGTTCGAAGGAATAAGGCATTACATTAATTATCCCTTACCAAAACCCATTTGGGATCGCTCGTCGAAACAATTTCCAACCTACAACATGGCAATTCCCGATCAATTTAGAGTTGACCAGTTTCAAAAAGAATTTGATACAAAATGGATGAATGGGAAAGATACCATGCCGGCATTTCTAACTGTTATAATCCCCAACGACCACGGTGCAGGCGAACGCCCCGAAGCAGGTTTTCCATTTAGAGAAAGCTACATGGCCGATAACGATTTAGCAGTTGGCCGGATTGTAGAATACTTGTCGCACACGCCGTATTGGAAAAACATGTTAATTGTAATTACCGAGGATGACGCACAAGGCGGCGTTGACCATATTGACGCACACCGCAGTATTTTAATGCTGGCTTCGCCGTGGGTGAAAAAAAACCACGTAAGCCACGGACATTATAGTTTTGGGAGTATTTTTAAAACCTTCTGGAATATTCTGGGCATGCCCTATTTAAACCAGTACGATGCAGGTGCAACGGACTTAGCCGAATTCTTCACCAGCACACCAAATTACAAACCTTACAAGGCACTCCCGGCCGATCCACGGGTTTTTGAACCACAAAAAGCCTTGGATCCGTTTGATGAAAATTTCAATTGGAAAGCACTGAATGAATCGCCGGTGATGGACAACAAAAAAGACATGATTCGCGAGAGCAAAGAAAAAGACGAATGGCGTCTGGAAAATAGAGAAAAAGAGAAGAAATAGGATGCATCGAATAATTCTCACAATATTTATAGCTGCACTTTCAACGGTGCAGCTATTTTCGCAACAAATAAATGGAATTATTTTAAACGATGAAAACAACAAGCCCATTCCCGATGCCAATATTTCAATAATAAATTCGAATAAAGGAACCGTTTCAAACGAGAAAGGTTTTTTCACCATCAATTATTCTGAAAAAGATGTTTCAGAACTGTTAATTTCCTGCTTAGGTTTTGAAAGCATCCGATTGAAACTTTTCAGAGAATCGGCAAAAAACACATTGACAATAAAGCTTCAACCAACAACAATTCAACTTAATAAAAGCATTGTAGTTACCGCCTCGAAAAACAATCTGGTTTCGCACAAATTACCGGAGGCTGTTTCTGTTTTAACTGAAGAAGAACTAATATTCAACGCGCCACGCTCCATGGCTGAAGCATTAGTTGGAGTACCCGGAGTTTGGATGCAAAAAACCAATCACGGTGGTGGATCGCCTTTTTTACGAGGATTAACCGGAAATCAAACTTTGCTTTTAGTCGATGGAATCCGATTAAACAACGCCGCTTTTCGTTACGGACCAAACCAGTATTTTAATACCATTGATGTTTTTTCGGTGAATCAGGTTGAAATAATTCGCGGAAAAGGATCTGTACTTTACGGCAGCGATGCACTGGGCGGAGTAATAAACGTAATTACCCAATCGCCCGAATTTTTCACGAAAAAAGCGCGATTAAAAGGAAGAGGTCGATTGAAACTCTTGAATAAAGGAATGGAACAAAGCGGTGCCGGAGAGTTGGAATACCAATCGCAAAAATTTGCCATTTCGGGAAATGTGAATTACAAAAATTTTGGTGATTTATATGCGGGTGGAAATCTTGGATTCGAACGACCATCGGGCTACAATGAAACGGGTACAAATCTAAAAACAAAATTGCGATTGACTGATAAATTTCTGATTACATCAGCTCTCAATTACCTCATTCAAAATAAAATTCCTCGTTACGACCAGATTGCACAGCGTGGTTATGAAACCTATCTTTTCGATCCTCAAATTCACAGCCTATTTTACGCAAGAGCAGAATATTTTGGAAACCATCCGGTTTTCAAGAAAATACGATTTACACTATCCAACCAACTTTCTAACGAAACAAGAAAAACACAGAAACAAGAATCGGCCATTTTTAAAACGGAAAACGATGTGGTGAAAAATTATGGATTTGTTCTTGATAATTTTTCTGAATTCAGTGAAAGCTGGACTGCTGTTTCTGGGTTGGAGTTTTATTCAGACCTAATTCATTCAACTAAAATTGAAACCAATATTGAAACAAGAGAAAAAATTAAAAAGAGAGGGTTGTACCCCAACAATTCGAAGATGAAAAACTTTGCTGTTTTTAGTCAGCACTCCTTAAAATTTGAGAAAATTAATTTACAACTGGGAGGTCGTTTTAACGCAAACCAAATTAATTCGGTGGATGAAGGATTTGGCGAAATCAAGCTAAAACCACAATCTTTAGTTGGTAATTTCGCGTTTCAATACCTCCCCAATAAATCAGACAATTTTATTCTTTCGGCAAATACAGCATTTCGTACTCCAAATATAAACGACATTAGCACATTTGGTTTATTCGATTACGGAATCGAAATTCCTTCAGAAAACCTTTCGCCTGAAAAAACACTCAGTTTTGAAGCTGGCTATAAAAAACTTACCGACCGTTTTACCTTGTCAATGTTTGCATTTAACACCCGGTTAAAAGACCAGATTGTGCGAGTAAAATCGGAGTACAATGGAGATGTATTTTATGAGGGTGAACCGGTTTACACAAAACAAAATCTTGCAAAATCGAATATTTTCGGAATTGAAGCAGAATCGGGAATTAAACTGAATTCACAATTCTCGTTAATAAATAGCATTACTTGGTTGCAAGGCAAAAATTTGAAGAACGATGAACCCATGCGACGTATTCCTCCTTTAAATGGCAAACTGGCATTGCGCTATTCCAAATCGCGATTATTTGGCGAAACAGAGTTTCTGTTTGCAACAAAACAAGACCGGCTTTCGAATGGAGATATTGATGACCACCGGATTCCCCAAGGTGGCACGCCCGGCTGGGATATTATAAATTTCAAATTGGGTTACGCCTGGAATAAAATTTCGCTGCACTCGGGTATTCAAAATATATTTAATCAGGCTTATCGTTTGCATGGTTCAGGAGTCGATGGTTTTGGCCGGTCGGCTTGGGTATCGTTGCAATTCGAGGTTTAATAAAATGTTTTCGTAAATCCTTTTAATTTAAACATTAACGGCAAAAGTTCATTAATCATAAAATAAGAAAATTACGCTTGAATCGATTTTTTCATTCCTCATTTTTTCGCAACTATTTTTAACAACATAAATTAAAGAATTGGATGCTAAAATTTCATTGGTTAGTTTTAACCTGAAAAATTAAAGAGCTCTAATTCAACTAATTTTTTTGCAAATGAAAAGAACAAATAATTCACGACGCGAATTTCTAAAAAGATCAACAGCTGCAACGGTTGGAATTTCAATAATTCCCAGTATCGCCGTAAGTGGTTTGGGACACAAAGCACCAAGCGATAAACTGAATATTGTAGGAATTGGAGTAGGTGGCAAAGGTCATCCGAATTTAGTGGGCATGAATACAGAAAACATCGTTGGACTTTGTGATGTTGACTGGAAATATGCTGAACATTGTTTTAATGATTTCCCAAAAGCAAAACGATTCTGGGACTGGCGAAAGATGTTTGATGAAACAGGTGATTCCTTTGATGCTGTAATGGTAGCAACAGCAGACCATACACATGCAGCCATTGCGGCAACAGCACTGTCAATGGGGAAACATGTTTATTGTCAGAAACCGTTAACTCATTCAGTTTATGAATCGAGGCTGCTAACCAAACTTGCTGCAAAACATAAAGTCGCTACCCAAATGGGAAATCAGGGAAATTCGGGAGATGGCGTTCGTGAGGTTTGTGAATGGATTTGGAATGGTGAAATTGGTGAAATTAAAGAAGTGCATGCTTGGACAAACCGTCCTATTTGGCCTCAAGGACTACAGCGTCCAATCGAAAAGATAGCGGTGCCCGATACTCTAAATTGGGATCTGTTTATTGGCTCCGCTCCCACCCGTCCATTTCACGAAATATACACACCATGGAATTGGCGGGGATGGTGGGACTTTGGAACCAGTGCTTTTGGCGATATGGCATGTCATGTACTCGACCCGGTTTATCAGGCTTTAAAACTTGGGTATCCAGAAAAAGTTTATGGAAGTTCAACACTAATGAATACAGAAAGTGCTCCACAAGCAGAAACGGTGGAATTTGCATTTTCTGCCCGTGAAAGTATGACGAAAGTAAAAATGCCAGCGGTAAAAGTACAATGGTATGATGGTGGAATATTACCTAACCGACCTGATTTATTACCGGAAGGAGAAGATCTTATGGCCGACGGTCTTGGAGGATGTATTTTTGTAGGTTCAAAAGATACACTTATTTGCGGCAGCGGCGGTTTTAATGCACGTTTGGTTTCGGGTAGAAAACCAAATGTTACTCCTTATCTAAGGCGCGTCCCCGGAGCTGTCGGTTATATTGATGGTCCACATGAGCAAGACTGGATTAGAGCGTGTAAAGAATCACCTGAAAACCGTGTAGAAGGAACATCCCATTTTGGATATTCAGGTCCGTTTAACGAAATGGTTTTGATGGGAGTTTTAGCCATTCGCCTACAAGGATTAAATAAAATCCTAAAATGGGATGCTGAAAATATGAAATTCACAAACATCTCTGATAGTGAAGATATAAATATTGTTACTGTTGATGAATTTAAGGTAGTAGACGGACATCCGCATTTTAATAAAGAATATGCCAACTTTAATGCTCTTGAAGCAGCAAATGGATACATTAAACACACCTACCGTGCTGGCTGGACTTTACCTGAAATGCCAAAATAAATTATAAAAGGATTATCCGTTATGTTCCTGATAATCCTTTATTTATATCACAAGTTAGCTATATCTACTGTGCCAGAATCTGTGTATTAAATTACAGAATTACATTTTTGTTGACTTGCAAAAGAGATTTTTAAACTATCCAAATTTTCATTTCCCTGCACAAGGTTTTACACACATCAATGCAAAGTTATATTTTTGGCCAAATCGCACTCTCTTTTCAAATCTTTATCAGTCATTGTAGGATGAAGGATGGAATGGTCAATCATTTTTTCAAGCACTTCTAATCTGTTAATTTAATTCATTTTAAGCTGAACATTTTTTCACTTATTTTTTAAAAATTCAAACTTTTTTTTAAATTAAGTGTATAGTATTATGTAATTTAAAAATACAAAATATCATGACAGACAGAAGAACATTTTTAAAATCGCTGGCTGGTGCAACTGCCGCACTTTCATTAAGTAATGCTGCATTTGGAGCTAAATCAAATTCCGATCGTTTGGGAGAAGTTTTACCAAAACGAAAACTGGGACGAACGGGAGAGTATGTTACTATGCTTGGCACCGGTGGTTACCACGTTGGATGGACAACCGAGCGCGATGCACAGGAAGTAATTGAAGCTTCACTGGAAGGAGGTGTGCGTTTTTTTGACACTGCTGAGAGCTATTCAAATGGAACAAGTGAAGAACGTTATGGGAAATTTTTAACTCCAAAATATCGCGATTTAATTTTTCTAATGACTAAATCTACGGGGAAAGATGCAAAAACGGTTCAAGAGCATTTAGAAGGTTCGTTACGAAGATTAAAAGTTGACCAAATAGATTTGTATCAGGTTCATTCCATTACTACACCAGAAGATGTAGACAATCGTATTAAAGAAGGTGTTTTAGAAGTTCTGTTAAAAGCGAAAGAACAAGGCAAAATAAAATACCTGGGATTTACCGGGCACCAAAATCCATTCGCACATACCCGAATGTTGGAACGTACAAAAGAGAGCGATATTTTTGATGCAGTTTTAATGCCGGTAAACGTACTCGACCAAACGTATTATAGTTTCACTAAAAATGTTATTCCCAAAGCACTCGACCGGAACATGGGTATTCTAGCCATGAAATCGTTGGCAGACGGAAGATTTTTTGCAAAAAAAGAAAAAGCCAACTGGACTTCGGACGATCCGCTTATCCCAAATTACCTAAGCATAAAAGAAGCGATGCATTTTGTTTGGTCCTTGCCTGTTTCTGTTTTAATTTCGGGAAATGAAAATGCAACTTTTATGCGGGAAAAAGTTGCTTTGGCTCGTTCTTTCGCAAGACTTTCAGAAGAACAAAAAATGGCTTTAATTGATAAAGTAAAAGATATTGCTTTAACAGGAGAGTTAGAATATTTCAAAAAGAAAAGTGTATAAATAACAAATCCCGGGAGCCTCTGCTTCCGGGATTCAAACTAAACCTAACTAAACCAAACTTATGAAAAAAACAGCTTATCGCTGTGAAGTAACTTTATCTAAACTTTATAACGTGAAAACTAATAAAAAGTTGTCCGTTTAATTGTTTTCATGACTAACCGTAGAATAACAAATAGTGTGCCAAATAATAATTTCATCATGCAATTTGATTTTATTTTCATCTAAATACATTTCCAATATCCACCGGACATCAAGTTTTGGCGAGATCGTATCCCTTACTTGGTTAATTCTCAAAACCTAATTTATGAAATCATGAAATCGGAGTCTATAAAACCAGACTAATCTTTTAAATTTTAAAATTTGATATCTTTGCGGAAAATTTTAGAAGACCCTATTTTTACCATTGGGGTTTATTAACAGATATTAGATGAAGAACATTCGAAACTTTTGCATAATTGCTCACATTGACCACGGGAAAAGCACTTTAGCCGATCGACTTTTGGAATTCACCAAAACAGTTGGAGAAAGAGAGATGCACGCTCAGGTACTTGACAGCATGGATCTGGAACAAGAACGTGGCATTACCATTAAAAGCCATGCGATTCAGATGGACTATGTCTACAAAGGTGAAGAATACAGATTAAACCTAATAGACACTCCCGGACACGTAGATTTTTCTTACGAAGTTTCGCGATCGATTGCAGCTTGCGAAGCTGCTCTGTTAATTATCGATGCTACGCAAGGAATTCAGGCACAGACCATTTCAAATTTATATTTAGCCATTGAAAACGACTTGGAAATTATTCCGATTCTCAACAAAATGGATCTGGAAAGTGCCATGCCAGAAGCTGTTGAAGAACAAATAATTGATTTAATTGGATGCGACAGCGAAGATATTATCCATGCCAGCGGAAAAACAGGTATGGGGATAGAAACTATTCTTGATCGTATTATTAATAAAGTACCCACACCAAAAGGCGATCCTGAAGCACCACTTCAAGCTCTTATTTTCGACTCGGTTTTTAATTCATTCCGAGGAATTATTGCCTACTTCAAAATTGTAAACGGGCAATTAAGTAAAAAAGACAGAGTTCGGTTTCTGTCCACCGGAAAGGATTATAACGCTGAGGAAGTAGGAGTTTTTAAACTTGGATTATCGCCTCGGGAAACTCTATCTACCGGTGACGTTGGTTATATTATTTCCGGAATAAAGACAGCAAAAGAAGTAAAAGTTGGTGATACAATTACACTTGCGAATAATCCATGTAAAGCTAGAATCGATGGATTTGAAGAGGTAAAACCAATGGTTTTTGCCGGTATTTACCCCATTGATGCTGAAGATTATGAAGACCTTCGGTATGCCATGGACAAATTGCAACTAAACGATGCTTCTTTAACCTTTGAACCCGAATCATCAGCAGCACTTGGATTTGGTTTCCGATGCGGATTTCTTGGCATGTTACACATGGAAATTATTCAAGAGAGATTGGATCGGGAGTTTGACATGAATGTTATTACTACTGTTCCCAATGTTTCGTATCTGGCGCATTTAACCGATGGCACAACACAAACTGTTTATAACCCGTCGGGAATGCCGGTTTCAACTTCAGTAGAACAAATTGACGAACCATATATTCGTGCTAACATTATTACGGCATCGGAATATATTGGCCCGGTTATGAATTTGTGTCTTGATAAAAGGGGAACATTAATTAGCCAAAACTATTTGACTTCGGAACGTGCTGAATTGGTTTTTAACCTACCTCTGGGAGAAATTGTATTCGATTTTTACGATAAATTGAAAAGTATTTCTAAAGGTTATGCATCTTTCGATTATCACATGAATGGTTATAAACCAGCAAAATTGGCACGCTTAGATATTCTTTTAAATAGCGAAATGGTGGATGCACTGTCAACTTTAATACACTTCGACAATGCGTACAACTTTGGTCGAAGAATGTGTGAGAAACTAAAAGAACTAATTCCAAGACAACAATTTGACATTGCAATTCAAGCAGCAATTGGAGCAAAAATAATTGCCCGCGAAACCGTAAAAGCAGTTCGTAAAGATGTTACTGCAAAATGTTATGGCGGTGATATTACCCGAAAGCGTAAGTTACTGGAAAAGCAAAAGAAAGGTAAAAAACGAATGAAACAGATTGGAAATGTTGAAGTACCCCAAAAAGCATTTTTAGCTGTTTTAAAACTCGACTAAAAAAATAGAATTTTAAAATATAAAAAAAATAGCAAGGATAAATATCCGGGCTATTTTTTTTAATCTATTTTGAAATTAATTGGTCAAAACATCAGACAATCAATTTATAACCTTTCCCGTGAACATTAATAATTTCCACAGATTCTTCTGGTTTCAAATGTTTACGAAGTTTTGTAATATACACATCCATACTTCTGGCATTAAAATAGTTATCATCAATCCAAATCGATTTTAATGCATAATTTCTTTCCAGAATTTTATTCGCATTCTGACAAAGCAATTTTAATAAATCAGACTCCTTCGTAGTCAATTTCACCGAATTCTCTCCTTCAGAAAGTATCTGTTTTCGAGTATCAAACGAAAACTTACCCAATGTAAAAACCTCTTGTGCCGAAGCAAGATTATCGTGAGAAGTCCGGCGTAAAATTGCCTCAATCCGAAGAATTAACTCCTCCATACTAAAAGGTTTTGTAATGTAATCGTCGGCTCCTAATTTAAACCCTTCCAAAACATCTTCTTTCATGTTTTTTGCTGTTAAAAAAAGTATCGGGATATCCGCATTTACAATTTTGATGTCTCTTGCCAAAGTAAATCCATCTTTTTTAGGCATCATAACATCCAAAATGCAAATATCATAATGCCCTTTCATAAATCCCTTATAAGCGATCTCGCCATCGGGATACAAATCGGCATCGTAACCTTTTGCAATTAAATACTCTCTTAACAATAGTCCTAAATTTTCATCGTCTTCTGCAAGTAATAATTTTGTTTTCTGCTCCATGGTTAATTATTTATTTGTGGGAATAATATACTAAATTTCGTGCCCTTGTTTAAAACACTTTCCACTTTTATTTCTCCTTCGTGCGAATCAATAATTTTCTTCACATAACTAAGTCCTAATCCAAAACCTTTAACATTGTGCACATTACCGGTAGGAACTCTATAGAATCTATCAAAAATATTTGACTGATGTTCTTTGGGGATTCCAATTCCATTATCGCTTACCGAAATAATTACATCCCCATTCTTTCTTTCGGTTGATATCTGAATTTCAGGAATTTCTTTGCTGTATTTTACAGCATTATCAAGCAAATTAAAAATTACGTTTGTAATATGAACCTCGTCTCCTTTTACAATCAAACTGCCCTTCGAAATATTTGTTTTTAAGGTTCCATTTTTATTTTTAACCCTTAATTCGAAATTATCGACAACGGTATTTATCATTTTGTTTACATCAAACTCTTTAAACTTGAATTTCAACCGCCCCTCGTTAAAAACTGCCATTTGTAGTACTTTTTCAACTTGAAATCCCAAGCGTTTACTCTCCTCATTAATAACTTTTGATACATGAGCAATCATTGTTGGAGTATTCGTGATACTTCCGTCCTGCAACATTTGACTCGCCAACGAAATAGTTGAAATAGGTGTTTTCAACTCGTGAGTCATATTATTAATAAAGTCGTTTTTAATGTTCGACAATTTCTTCTGTCTGAAGATGACCATAATTGTGTACACAAAAATACCAATTAACATTGCCGTTAAAATAATTGTAGGAATTATAGAAATACCCGTTGCTTTCAACAAATACCTCGATCTTTTGGGGAAATATATATTTATGTAATTTGGTTTCGAGCCGTAAGAATCGTACTGAAACAATCGCTGCGAAAATTCCTTTTTCCTCCCCGGCGCATAATCCGTGTTTCCGAACACAATTTTCTCCCTTCCAAGATTCGCATTTTTTATTGCATATTTAAATTCAATCTCAATTTCCGAATCTTTTATTGCTGATTTTAAAATCTGATCTAAAAAAGTAGAATCGATCCTCTTCTGAATTAATCGATCCTCAAGCAGAATCTTATGTGTTTTCCACGAATCATTTCGTTGAAAGTTCTCACGCCTTCTTTTCTGTTGAATTTCAAACAAAGTTGCAATACTTGAAGAATCGGGTGAAATTGAAGCTCCTACCGAGTCTTGAAAATCTATATTAATCTCCTCCTTAATAAAACTTTTCGATTTTTGATCAATAACTGTAATTCCAAATCTGAGGGAACTTGCTCCCGGATTTTTCCTGGGGAAGGTATTAAACACCTGAGGCATTTCTGGCTGTAAAGGCAATTTTTGAAGTATGGCATTACTTCTTGCCTCTAGTTCTTCGTATTGGTTTAACTGAGCAGAAACAAAAAGCAATGCATTTTTTACAGAACGATTAAACTGCTCCTCCCGAATATCGGAAGCAGATTTAATCATAGTCGTCTGTACAAATATTAATCCAGATAGTACAGCAGCCATTACTACTATTAATGTTATCAACATCTTTCGGCTCATGCAACAAAGGTAATTTTATTGGTATGTCCCAATTTATTAACTTAACATTATTTAACACAAAATGTTAAAATGAAAACTTTATTAACCAGCTTTAAGAAAAACATTAAACAAAGCCTATTTATTTAACATATCTTAATGGAAATTTAATCAATTTCGATCCTTTAGTACCTTTTCAATTACTTCAGGAAAATGCTTATGTTCCAATTCATGAATTTTATTGGCAACATCATCAGGCGAATCGGTTGCCAATACCGGGCATTTTGCCTGAAAAATTAATTCACCTTCATCATACTTTTCATTTACAAAATGAATGGAAATTCCAGATTCGGTTTCTTTATTTTCAACCACAGCTTTATGCACATTCATTCCATACATTCCTTTGCCCCCATAATTAGGTAAAAGTGCCGGATGAATATTCACAATCTTAAAATTTTGAATCAAATTAGAGGGAATTAACCAAAGAAATCCGGCTAAAACTATAAAATCGACACCTCGTTCCTTTAACTTTTCAACAACCAAATTGCTGTTATTAAACTCGTCCCTACCAAAAACAAACGTTTTTACTTGAAATTTAGAAGCTCTTTCCAAAACATAAGCGCTTGGGTTATTCGACCACACAGAATCCACAATAACCTGCTCATTATCAAAGAAATACTCGATAATATTCTGGACATTCGATCCCGACCCAGAAGCAAATAGTGCTATTTTTTTACATTCCATTTTAACAATTCTTTAACCTATCGAATATTTGAATAATGCGTTCAAATTTAATGGATTATATCTTATTTATAATACATCGTTAACATCTTTTTTTATTTTTTTCTTGGAGATATAGACGGTAAATGTATTACTTTGCAGCGAATTATTTAAAAACAAAATTAAGTATTAATCAAAAATTAGAATTATGTCTGACGTTGCAGCAAAAGTAAAAGCAATAATTGTTGATAAATTAGGAGTTGACGAGAGTGAAGTAACCACTGAAGCATCTTTCACTAATGATTTAGGAGCAGATTCACTTGATACAGTAGAATTGATTATGGAATTTGAAAAAGAATTTGATCTTGCAATTCCTGATGATGAAGCTGAAAAAATTTCAACTGTAGGAGAAGCGGTTGCGCATATAGAAGCAGCTGTTAAGTAAATTATATTCATAACATTCATTTATGGAATTAAGACGGGTAGTTATAACCGGTATAGGAACTATTAATCCTCTGGGGAACTCCGTTGATGAGTATTGGAATAATCTTGTAAACGGAGTAAGTGGGGCAGGACCTATCACTCACTTCGATGCTACGACGCACAAAACACATTTTGCTTGCGAAGTAAAAAATTTCGATGCAACTCAATACATGGAGCGTAAAGATATTCGCAAATACGATTTGTATACACAATATGCATTTGTGAGTACCGACCAAGCTATTAAGGATAGCGGGCTGGATCTGGAGAATATTGATGGTGACCGAGTCGGAGTAATCTGGGGAGCTGGAATTGGAGGACTTGAAACCTTCTTTAAGGAGTGCAGAGCCTACGATGAAGAAAGACCAAGATTTTCTCCGTTTTTTATCCCTAAAATGATTGCTAACATTGCAGGTGGATTATTGTCGATAAAATATGGTTTTAGAGGGCCAAACTACACAACAGTTAGCGCTTGTGCATCGGCATCGCATGCTATGATTGACGCTTTTAACATGATTCGCATGGGGAAAGCAGACATTGTAGTAACAGGTGGTTCTGAAGCAGGAGTTAACGAAGCTGGAATGGCAGGATTTAACTCCATGAGGGCCTGCTCAACTCGCAATGATGATCCTACGACAGCCTCGCGCCCATTCGACAAAGACCGCGACGGTTTTGTTATGGGTGAAGGTTCGGCAGCTTTCATTTTCGAAGAATACGAAAGTGCAGTTAAACGAGGAGCCAAAATTTATGCAGAAATGGGAGGTGGCGGAATGTCCGCGGATGCTTATCATATGACTGCTCCGGATCCGGAAGGACGAGGCGCAAATCTAGTTATGAAATGGGCATTGGAAGATGCTGAAATTAAACCAGAAGATGT